>JBOHRY010000319.1:0-7860 GCA_050732955.1 Gemmatimonadales bacterium
GCTCCTGACCAAGGATGCGCTGCAACAGCAGCCATGCGCCCAGGATCAGCCCGACGTCGAGCAGTACGCTCAGTGCAGCGCGAACCACGAACGATCGTCGCGGCGAAATGGCGACCGTCGCTCTAGCTACGCGCGGTTGATTCCCTGAAGTGATCAAGCGATCAGTGACCACCAGGCGGCCCGCGCGGTGAAAATTGGTATCCGGATACTGGCGCGCCGAATCGATCACGTCGACCGTGAACGGAGGGTCGCTCGAGGGCGAACGCCAGCCGACGATCAAACCGAATGTGGTAGGCGCGAGGAGACGCGAGCGCGGGCCCACCGTGACGGTCGCAACAGTGTCGGGCGCCAGCGGCAACACCAGCACCTCGTGGTGTCCCACACCGCGGGCGAATCCGCGCCGAACCGGCTCTCCGCCGGCGAATCGCACCAGCGGTGCGAGTTCGTCCCAGCTGATACTCAGCGAATCGAGCGCCACGACCTCGCGCTGACGGCCGTCGGCGTTCCAGAGCGCCAGATACGTCGGCACCCCCTCGCGCGCCAGTGACGAAGCGCGCCACGCGGCATAGAGCTGGTCGAGCCGGGTCGCGTGCGCCTGCTGCGCGGCGACGGCAAAACGATCGAGCGCCCTCGCCGCCGATGTATCGGCGCTGGCGTTGAGCCGCGCGAGATCGGCACGCGCAAGATCCATTCGACGCTGGACCGACGTTCCCCAGGTTGCCAGTGAGGCGAGCACGCCCGCCGTCGTGGCCAGCGCGAGAAGACGGGTTCGCGGCGACGTCAGCGGCAGCAGCAACGCGATCGGAATGAGCCAGAGCGGACGGTACCACCATGCCCAGCCGGCCGGGCTCCATGCCTGGATGCCGATCAGTCCGATGACAAGCACTGCCGCGGTGGCCAGCAATCCCCAACGCGCGCCAGCGCCTTCATCGCCCGCGGCACGAAGTGGCGCCATGGCCACCGCCAGAAATCCGCCGGCAGCGAGGGTAATGATCGCCTCCCACCCAAACCCGCTGTAGAGCGACAGCATCTCACCGTGCGGCACTACCGCGTTGGCGACGACCACCGCGAGTGGCGGCGCCGTTCCCAGCAGCAGCACTGCGGCGACCAGACCGATCACGCTGCGTCGCGCGGGACGACGCCAGAGCAGGATCGCAATCAGCAGGAGGGCTGCGCCGCCCAGCAACGCACGGATGGCACCCAGTGCGAGCTCGGTGCTCGCCACATCGGAACGCGCCAGCGCCCAGAGCGGCAACAGTATCGCGGCGACTCGCGCGGCGGGGTGGGTGGCCGTCAGCAGGATTACCAGCGCGAGCGCTACCAGACCAGCACCGATCAGCACCCTGGCGACGCCCTGCTCGCGCACGCTGAACGTCTCGGGTGGCGGCGGCACGGGACGCATCGCGGCCATCACACCGGCGGCCGCGGCGTCGCTGGTGACATATTCCACGGCGCGACCGGCTGGCGCGGAAGGTTGCCAGTTCCAGCGCACGCCCTGCCAGCCACCGGAACTGGAGGCGAGGGAGGCGCCGGCGACTGGAAGACCAGGAAGAGAATCCAGCAGGATGACGACCTGCGCCTGGCGCCCGCCGCGAGTGGCGCGGATTACCAACATTCGGGCAAATGGCGTACTGACCAGTGCTGCCGGCGTGGCTCGCATGATCGGTTGAATCCGATGCGGACCGGCAACGTCGATGACGGTATCGCCGGCGATGACGGCGATCGCTGTTTCGAGGTCATTGGTGCTGAGCAGATCGTCGAGTCCCGGAGCCGATGCTCGCGGATTCCGGCCGACCCGGTCGAGGGCGATGGTGGCGGTGCGATTGGCCGCGGCGATCGATGCAAGCAGCAGGCGATCCCGTTCGCGGGTGGCGTCGCGTACCGCTTCGCTCTGCATCACGCCGGCGTGAAAGACGGCGTGACCGGTGCGGCCCGTCGCGATGCCCGCAGCGATCGCGAGCAGTACCAGCCCCGCCGCGAGGCCGCGCTCGCCTGTTCCTTGCTGCGCCCAGGCTGCGGCGGCGAGTGCCAACGCCGCCAGCGTGAGCGCTGCGAGCCAAGGCCAAGTCCCTTGCAACGCCGCCTCGCCGGCGAGGAGCACGACGGCGCCGACAGTGAGCCAGAGCATGAGTCTCGGGCTCGCAACCGAGGATGTAACACCTTGAAACTTCATCGCCTTGGCATCGTAGAAGGCAACTGTCTGAACCTCAATTACCTGAAGGACGGAAGATGCGGTCTCGACGCATAGCTGGTGCCCTGAGTCTCTGTTTCATCGCTGCGACGACCGCCCGCGCACAGGCTCCCGGCCTCGTGCCGCAGCAGCTGACGCTGGCAGAGGCGCTCCAACTCGCACACCAGAACAGTCCAACGTACCGCCAGGCCCAGGCCAATGCTGAACCGGCGGCAGAGGCCGTCAAGGCCGCCAACTGGGCCCGGCTGCCCACGTTGAGCGTTGGGACGGGGATGAGTTACACCGGCGCGGGAAGTTCGACATTCGGTGGCACCACCTTCAGCCAGACCTCGCCGAGTGTGTCGTCGAGCTACAACATCGCGGCGAACTGGCAGATCAACACGCGCAACTTCCTGACCCCGGGAATCCAGCGCGCCACCGAGCGCTCAACGGAAGCAACCATCGCCGCGGCAGGCGTGACCCTCGTTTCGGACGTCACGTCGCAATATCTCAATGCGTTGCGTGCCGAGGCCGTGGTTGGCGTCGCCGTGCAGCAGATCTCGCGCGACACCGCCTTCCTGGCGCTGGCGCGCGCGCGGCAGCAAGTCGGCCAGGCATCGCTGATCGACGTGCTGCAGGCTCAGACCACGCTGGCTACCGCGCAGGTGCAGTTGCTTCAGGCGCAGCAAACCGCCGCAGAGGCGAAGATCGAACTGGTGCGCCGGCTCGGACTGCCGATCGACTCAGGCGCCGCTAACATCCAGCTTTCCGAACCGTTCCCGCTGGTCGAGCCGACGTTCGACCTGAGCACACTGCGCGGCATGGCACACCAGTCCAATCCATCGATCCAGGCGCTGGTGGAGCAGCAGCGAGCCGATCACCTGAGCACGCGGGCCGCGCACCTCGACCGACTGCCCACAGTTTCGATCAGCACCGGGCTGAGCGGCTATACCCAGCAGTTCACCAACGAAGGCGTCCTGCTCAACAACCGCCTGCTGAGCGCGCAGGCCACCGAAGCCAACTGCACCTTCCAGAACGAAATCATCATGGGACTGACGACGCCGATTCCCGGTGGCATTATCGCCGACTGCAAGGCGTTCGCCGGCCTCGACGAGACCGGTCTTGCGTTGCAGTCGGGTGTGTCGCAGGGGATTCACAACATCAACAGCGTCTTCCCCTTCAACTTCACCCGGCAACCGATGTCAGTGAGCCTGGGGATCAGCCTGCCGATCTGGGACGCCTACAGTCGCTCGCTGCGGATCTCGCAGGCCGAAGCGACCGAGGACCAGGCGCGCGAAGGTGTGCGGGCGCAGCAATTGTCCACCGATGCCCAGATCGCTTCGCAGCTCCTCGCGGTACGCACGGCGTGGCAACGCATCCAGATCCAGGACAGCAATCGCGTCGCGGCGCGTCAACAACTGCAACTGGCGCAGGATCGTTATCGCATCGGCAACGGCACCGGTCTGGAAATCGCCGATGCGCAGAACGCCGTGACGCAGGCGGAAGCTGACTACGTTACTGCGGTCTACGACTACCACCTCGCCGTAGTCGGCCTCGAAGCCGCCGTCGGCCGACCCCTTCGCTGAGAGGAAAAACGCTGATGTCGCGTGGAGCAAAGATCGCAATCGGAGTGGTCCTCGCCGTCGTCGTGATCGTCGGGGTGGGAATGCTGGGGGCGTCGCGGAAGTCCGGACGGCCGGTGCCGGTCCGGATGGAGCAGGTCGGCCGGCGCGACCTCGTGGCGGCGGTGACGTCGAGCGGGCAGATCGAGGCCAAGACCGATGTCGACATCTCCTCCGAGGTCACCGCGCGGATCCTCAAGATCCACGTCAAGGAAGGCGACATGGTGAAGGCCGGCGAACTGCTGGTGGAACTCGACCAGGCCCAGTTCAAGGGCGCGGTGGATCGCGGCCAAGCGACGCTCGCGCAGGCCGACGCCGGCCAGGTGCAGGCGACCGCGAACCGCGACCAGGCGAAGCGCACCTACGACCGCCAGACGGAACTCAAGCGGACGTCGCCCAACCTCATCACCGACGAGTCGGTCGAGCTGGCGCGGCAGGCCTACCTGGTGGCGGACGCCAATCTCAAGTCGGCCGCGGCCCTGGTCGAGCAGGCGCAAGCCGGCCTCAAGGAAGCCCAGGACAACCTCGCGCGCACCATGCTCTATTCCCCGATCAGCGGTCGCGTCGTGCGACTCGCGGTGGAAGAGGGCGAAGTGGCCGTCCCGGGCACCTTCTCCAAGGAAACCGGCCTGCTGATGCGCATCGCCGACATGTCCACCATTCTCGCCAAGGTAAAGGTGGACGAGACCGATGTGGTGCGCCTCGCCATGAATGATTCGGCGTCGGTATCGATCGACGCGTTTCCGGACACTACCTTCGTGGGCCGCGTCACCAAGATCGGCAACAGCGCCACTGCGGCAGCCGCCGGGACCACGACGACCGACAAGGCGGTGGACTTCGATGTCGAGGTCACGCTGACCAATCCGCCGAAAGACGTTCGCCCCGACCTCAGCATGACGTCGCGAATCATCACCGCGGTTCGCAAGAACGCGCTGAGCATTCCGATCATCGCACTGACGGCACGCGCGGCGCCGAATCCCGCGACCGATGCGCGACAGGCGACTCCGATTGCCCCGACGCCAGGCGACACGCTCAACAAGGCGAAGGAGCAGGAGGGTGTGTTCGTGGTACAGAACGGCATCGCACGCTTTCGTCCGGTCAAGGTCGGCATCGCCGGCGACGAATACTTCGAAGTGCTCGACGGACTCAAGGAGGGCGAGACTGTGGTCGCCGGCACCTACCAGGCGATCCGCGACATGAAGGACTCGACCCGCGTCAAGGCGGCAGCGCCAGCTGTACCGGAAGCCAGGAAGCCATGACCGACGTGATCATCCGGCTGAACGGCATCACCCGCGAATACGTGATGGGCAGCGAGCGGGTCCGGGCGCTCCGCGGTGTGGACCTCGAGATCCGCCGCAACGAGTACGTCGCGATCATGGGGCCCTCGGGCTCCGGCAAGTCGACGATGATGAACCTGCTCGGTTGCCTCGACACGCCGACGGCGGGGCGCTACTGGCTCAACGGGCACGAAGTGTCCGAGATGCGTGACGACGATCTCGCGAAAATTCGCAATCGCGAGATCGGATTCGTCTTCCAGACCTTCAACCTCCTGCCACGCGCCTCGGCGCTCGCCAATGTCGAACTGCCGCTGGTCTATGCCGGAACATCCGGGCGGGACCGGCGGCGCCGCGCCGAAACGGCGCTGCAGCGGGTCGGCCTGGGCGAACGGATGCACCACAAGCCCAACGAGCTCTCGGGCGGCCAGCGCCAGCGCGTGGCGATCGCCCGCGCGCTGGTCAACGAGCCCTCGATCCTGCTGGCCGATGAACCGACCGGCAACCTCGACTCGGCCACCAGCGAGGACATCATGCGCGTGTTCCGGACGCTGCACGCCCAGGGGCAGACGGTCATCGTGGTGACCCACGAACCGGACATCGCGGCGCACGCCCATCGCGTGGTCGTGCTGCGTGACGGCCGGGTCGACAGCGACCGGAGCACGCCCCCACCGGTTGCGGACGTCGCCGCGTAGCATGCCGCTCTACGAAGCCGTCAAGCTCGCGCTGGCGTCGATCCGGGCGCAGAAACTCAAGAGTTTCTTCTCACTGGTCGGCGTGCTGATCGGCGTGACCTTCCTGATCGCCGTCGTCTCGATCGTGCAGGGCATGAACGTGTACATGACCGACAAGTTTGCCGGCGCGATCATCGGCGTGAACACCTTCCAGCTGCGGTCGCGGCCGGGCATGGTCATGGGAAATGTCACGGCGGAAACCTGGAAGGAATGGGAGCGCCGGCCGAAGATCACGACCGATGATGCCGCGTATGTCGAGCAGCACATGCAGACGCCGGCGCGGTTCGCGCGTGAAGACGAGACCAATGTGACCGTGGCGTACGGCGGCCACACGGTCTCCGGCATCGACGCCGAGGCCGTGGACGCCGAATTCTTCCAGATCAAGCATTGGAACATCGCCGACGGCCGGGCCTTCACACCCCAGGAAGTCACCAACGGATCGTCGGTCGTGGTGCTGGGGTGGGACCTGGCGGATCGCTTCTTCGGTTCACGTCAGGCCATCGGCAGCACGATGATGATCGGCGGCGAGCCGTACCGGGTCATCGGGATCGTCGAGAAACAGGGGAGCATCTTCGGCATGTCGCTCGACAAGTTCGTCGCGATGCCGATCACCTCCGCGATCCGGCGCCAGATGGACCGCCCGCGGGACATCGAGGACCTGCAGATCCAGACCGTGGATGCCGGCTCGATGACCGACGCGATCGACGAGGTCACGGCCCTGATGCGCGTCCGCCGCGGCCTCAAGCCGCTGCAGGCCGAGAACTTTCACGTCGACACCGCGGCCGACGCGCTGTCAGTCTGGGACAAGATTTCGCGCGTCCTGTTCGTGGCGCTCCCCGGGCTCGTCGGCATCTCGCTGGTCGTCGGCGGCATCGTGATCATGAACATCATGCTGATGGCGGTGGCGGAGCGCACCCGGGAAATCGGCATTCGCAAGGCGCTCGGCGCGCGCAATCAGGATATCATGGCGCAGTTCATCGTCGAGTCGGCCACGCTGGCGGTGACCGGCGCCGCGATCGGCATCGTCACCGGACTGCTGCTCGCCTTTGCGGTGCGCGCCCTGACGCCGCTCCCCGCGGCGGTGGCGCCCTGGTCGATCGCCCTGGGAGTCGGGCTGGGCGTCCTGGTGGGGATGGTCGCCGGCGTCTATCCGGCGCGGCAGGCCTCACGCCTCGATCCGATCGTGGCATTGGGGCACGAATGAGCTCGCTCGGACGCGGCAACTTCCTCACCCGCGGCTTCGAAGGCGTGACCCTCGCCATCGACGCCGTGCGCGCCAACAAGACGCGCGCCGCCCTCACCATCCTCGGCGTGGCCATCGGCGTCATGGTGGTCATCGCGATGGCGTCGACGATCACCGGCATCCAGAACTCGGTGAGCGATATCGTCTCCCGCGCCGGCCCCAAGTCGTTCTACGTGATGCGCTACTTCAGGGCCGGCATTCATTTCGACGACGAGAACGCGCCCTGGCGCAAGCGGCCCAAGCTGACCCGCGACGAAGCCGAGATGATCCGCAAGCTTCCGGGCGTCGAGGCTGTCAACGTCAGCGAGGCCGCCAACTCCAACGTCAGCTACCGCAGCACCAACCTGAGCGACGTCAGCATCAGCGGCATGGATCCGACCTGGCTCATCGTCGGCGGCGGAATGCTGCTGGAGGGCCGCAACTTCTCCCAGGTCGAGGACGCCGCCGCCAATTACATGGTGGTCATCAACGACAAGGCTGCGCAGGCGCTGCTTCCCGGCGTGGACGCCCTCGGGAAGACGATCCGCATCTTCGGCCTTCCGTTCACGATCGTCGGCATCTATCAGGACCCATCGGGCCTGTTCAGCAATTCGACTCCGCGGTTCGTGATCCCGCACACGACGTTCGTCCGGTCTGCCACCTTCGATCGCGGCTGGATGAGCGTCGCCGTGTTCCCGCGAGCCAATGTCACGCAAGCCGACGCGATGGATCAGGTGACCGCCGCGCTCCGGGTCCGTCGCGGGCTCCGGCCGCGCGACGAGAACAACTTCGACCTGATCACCAGCGACAAGTTCCTGGAGAGCTTCAACAGCATGAC
>JBOHRY010000320.1:0-6361 GCA_050732955.1 Gemmatimonadales bacterium
CGCGCATCATGCCCGAAGTGATCAGGCCCGAACTCGCTCAAGTCCTGACTGCGGTCGGCGAGCGCATCACCGAACGCCTGGCGCGTGAGCGGGATCCGGCGTCGCCGGCCTGGCAGACGTAGGAAGCACGCGGCCAGTTCCGCGATCTCTGCGCGCCGAAAACGAAAAGCAGGTCCCTCGACTTCGCAGCCGCTACGCGACTGCTGCGCTCGGGATGACAAGCCGGAGCGGCTGCTTCGCTCGGGATGACAGGCACCCGGCCCCGCTATTCCACACCAGGCCCGCCGCGAGGTACGTTTGACCGGGTCGATACCCACATTTGACCGCCACCTCACCCGACCAATCGCTGCCGAGGCCGCCATGACTCCGCCCCTTTTCGTCCATCGTACCGCCCTCGCCCTGGCCTTCGTGTTCACTGCCGCCGGTACCGCACAGGCCCAGGCCGGCGGCGGCGCCGCTGCCGAGGTGCTCACCAACGAATCGGTCATCTCGATGGTGACCGCCAAGGTCCCCAAGAGCCTCATCGTCACCAAGGTGCAGAACACCAAATCCACCTTCGACATCACCCCGTCGGGCCTCCTCCAGCTCAACAACGGCAAGGTTTCGGGCGACGTCATCAAGATGATGATGACCGCGGCTGGCAACGCCAAGGGCGCTCCGAAGGAAACGCTCACCAACGACGACGTCATCAAGATGGTCGCCGGCGGCCTTTCCAAGGACATCATCCTGGCCAAGGTGCAGATGTCGAAGCCCGACTACGACCTCACCACCAGCGGCATCATCAACCTGAATCAAAACAAGGTGTCGCAAGACGTCGTGAAGGCCATGATGGCGGCCTCGTCGTCAACGCCGCCGCCATCCCCGCCGGGCGGCAAGAAACCCTAAGACACAGAGAGCAGAGAGCTTCTCTCTTTTCCGTTCTCCGTTCTCTCTCGGTTCCTAGAATCCCATTCTGGGATTGACAACGTTGTTGAACAGCGATCCGAAGGTGTAACTGACTGACAGATATCCACTGTAGGTGTAACTGGTGGCGAGCTGCCTGAGTTGCAGCAGGATGTCTGCGTCGGACGCCGCCGCCTTGGCGAGGGACAACTGGTCTCGCACGCGGGAGTAGGAGAGCCCGTAGGACAGTTGCAGGCCGCGCGCCACTCGCAGCGACAGATTGGTGTACAGTGACAGTCGGTTCTGCCGGAAATCTGAGAGATAACTCGACGCGCTTACCGCCGCGCTGGCGCTTCCCCATGGCTGGGTCGCGGCGTAGGAGAGACCCAGCTGGTGGTCCACCCGGGTTTCCTTGATCCGGTTGTAGATCGTGGTGTCGGTGTAGGCATAGTGATCGAAGCCGACGCTGTACGACGCCACGAGTCGCCGTCTGGCGTACTGATCGTACTTGAAGAAATCGAACTCGAGTGTCGGCGCTACGCGCAGGCTGAGATCGATGTTCTGCTGCGAGGACGAGGTGACGCTCGCGGATCCTCCCAGCGACAGATGATCATTGATCGAACGCACCTGGATCAGGCCGCCGGAGTAACTGTGCACCCGGGCGATGAAGTTGGTGGTGTCGTCGAGCTGATAACTGCTGCGGCTGGTGCTGCCGGAGAGATTGGCGCGGAACTTCCACGCCGCCGTGGTGCGGGAGGCATAGAAACTGCCGCTGCCGCTTCGGGAATTGCTTTGCGACTGGCCGTTCAGGGATCCGCTGAAGCCGAGGCTGAAGACCCAATAGTCCCACGGGTCCTTGGCAGTCCGATTGGGTGCGTTCCCCTGGGTGGCCAGATAACTGACCACGAGATTCCGGCCGAATCGAGTGCGCAGGACGTAACGGGCCAGCCCGACCTTGAGCACCCGGGCCAGTTCCGCGCGCAACTCGTCGCCACTGGCTCCGTTGGGTGTGTCGTACTTCACCTCATCGTTGACACCGGCGAACTCGCGCGACCCGATGAATTCCAGCGAGATCTGGTATCCGCCGGAACCGGTGCCGAGGGCGGTAACGATGACGTGCACCTGTGCCGCGGTGCGATCGCGGACGTAGTTGACCCAGGTGAGCTGGGTGCGCAGGAAGTTGAAATCGCAGCCGGGAGCGCGGCAGTCGAGGAAAAGATTGATCGTGCCAGTGGTGTCGGCGAGGATAGCTGGCGTTGCGGAGCGGGTCGGTGGGGGCAGTGTATCCTGGGCCTTGGCCGGACTTGCGAAGAAAGCCAGCCAGGAGGTTACCGCCCAGAGCAAGCCCAGAGCCCGGAGCCCGGAGCCGGCCCAGAGCCCGGAGCCCAGAGGAAGCGACCGGTCGTGGTTGCGGGACGCTCGGCTGCTACGAACCCCATTCCATCGACTCGCAACTCTGGCCTCCAAAGCCGTCCGGGCTCCGGGCTCTGGGCCGGCTCTGGGCTCCGGGCTCTGGGCTCGCTCCGACTGCCAGGCTCCGGGCTCTGGGCCGGCTCCGGGCTCCGGGCTCCGGGCTCGCGTTGGGCTCACCGCTCCCCGTTTGGTCTCGATGCGTATCATCCTGGCGGAATTCTAGTCACCGTCGGATGTCAACAACCGGTCAACCACGGCGATTTCCGGGAAACCACCGGGCCTTCCTCACCGTACCGCCCTGATGCTCCTCGCTGCCTTCCTCCTCCTCTCTACTTCGCCCGCATCTGATTCGGGCCACCCCGCCGTGTATTCAGGCCGTTCGTCCCACACCACGGTTCAGATCCCCAGACTCGAGGAGAAGGATGTGGTCGACGGCGTGCTCGACGAGCCCCAATGGCAACAGTCGGCCAGGCTCACCGGATTCTCGGTCTACACTCCCGTCGACGGCGTTCCGGCTCCCGATTCCACCGAAGTCCTGCTCTGGTACTCGGCCACCGCATTGCACATCGGGATCCGGGCGTTCGATTCCACCGGTTCCGTGCACGCCACGCTGGCGACTCGCGATCAGATCTTCAGCGACGACAACGTGCAGATCTATCTCTCGACCTTCAACGACGGTCGCCAGGCGATGGTGTTCGCGGTCAATCCGCTCGGCGTGCAGGCCGATGGCGCACTCAACGAAAGCGGCGGACTCTCCTGCGGGATGACCGGCTGCGGCGCCGCCACTCGCCAGCAACCCGACCTCTCTCAGGACTACGTGTGGGACTCCAAGGGCCGGGTCGTTTCCGGCGGGTACGAAGTCGAGATCCGCATTCCGTTCAAGAGCATCCGGTTCCAGGCGGGGAAGACCCAGAACTGGGGAATCAACTTCCTGCGTGTGGTGCAGCGGTCGGGGCAGGAGCAGACGTGGACGATGGCCAAGCTCGCCGCGTCGTCGTTCCTGGGGCAGTCGGGCCGGCTCGAGGGACTGACTGATCTCAACGCCGGGCACGTGCTCGACATCGTCCCGACGGTCACATCACGAGTGACCGGAACTCCGCCCGCGCCCGGCGCGGCGTTCGACTACGATGGCGGCCATCCGCAATTCGGCGGCGATCTGCGCTACGGCATCACGCCGAACCTCACGCTGCACGCCACGGCCCACCCGGATTTCTCGCAGGTGGAGAGCGACGTCACCCAGTTCGCCTTCGATCCGCGCCAGGCGGTTCGTTATCCCGAGCGCCGTCCGTTCTTCCTCGACGGCGTGGAGCAGTTCGACGCGCCGTTCGGCCTGATCTACACCAGCCGCATCGTGCAACCGGTTTTCGCCACCAAGGTGACCGGCAAGGTGGGCGACAACCAGATCGGCGTGCTCGCGGCGGTGGACGACCAGACCGGGTCCAGCTACGGCGACAATCCGGTGTACGGCATCGTACGCGCGTCGCACGACCTGGGCCCGGGCTCGCGCATTGCCGGGACGTGGACCGAGCAGCACGACGGAGCCGCGGTGAACCGGGTGCTGAGCAACGATGGCCGCCTGGTGTTCGGCGGGATCAATTCATTGACCTGGGGTGTCGCACTGGCGCACGATAGCCGGGACGGTGTCGTGACTGACGCGCCGATCTGGAGCGCGGGGTTCCGGCGCGGCGGCCGCAATTTCCGGCTGGCGTACGGCATTTCCGGGGTGCCCGCCAACTTCATCACGCGGGCAGGGTTGATCGGTCAGCGCGACATTGTCTCGCCGTCGATCGATCACAGCTATACCTGGTTGTTCACCAAGCGCCTGGTCGAATCGTTCACCGCCGACATGCAGATCCTGGGCAACTGGAAATACAACGACTTCATGCACGGCGGACCGATCCTGAACCGGTATTGGCACACCAACCTGAACGCGCGGCTCCGCGGCGGCTGGAACGTGGGTGCGTCGTATTTCCAGGAGAGCTTCGGGTACGATTCGACGATTTATCAGGGGTATGGTGTGCTGCATCCCGACAGCAGCGTGACACCGTTCACCGGCGGCGGCGACCGGCTGCCCAACCACGATTTCGTGCTCTCGTTCAACACGCCGACCTGGAAGCGGTTCGACCTGAACTACTTCATCCTGGCCGGGCTGAACGACGAGAACTACAACGAATGGGCGAACGGTCGCCTGTGGACCTCCAACGCCGGGCTCGACATCCGGCCGAATGACCAGCTGCGCTTCAACGCCAGCTACAGCGAAACCCGGATCTACCGGCCCGACGACGGGTCGCGCGTGCTGCTGCAGGACGTGGTCGTGGGGACGCTGGAATACCAGATCTCGCGGGCCTTTCAGCTTCGCCTGATCGGCCAGTACTCGATCGACACGCACGCGACCCTGCGCGACGATTCACGGACCAATCTGCCACTCGTTATCCAGAGCGGTACCGGCTACGTCCCACTCACCGCGACCGACAACCGTGGGCTGCAGATGAACTTTCTCTTTACCTATCTGCCCAACCCGGGCACGGTGGTGTACTTCGGATACGGAAGCCTGAGTCAGCGGCCGGATGCGGGACTGAGACCGCAACTGGGGCCGGTGCAGAGTGATTTTTTCTTGAAATTGTCGTATCTGTGGAGGACGAACCAGTAAGGCAGAGAGAAGCGAGAAGGGAAAAGAGGGAAGTGGGAGAGAAGTGAGAAGATGGCAGCGGGCCGTAGACGATCCAGAGCAGATTCTTGCAGCGGCGGCCGCGGCCGCTGGCGAATCCTTTCCATTCTCCTTTCTCTCGGTCGGTTTCTCAATCCGGAATCTTGAGCGTATCAAAGTCGATCCCCGCTGCGCCCTTCGGCGGTTTCAATTTCATCCCCGCCAGCGCATCGACGATCCGCTCCGCGACGACCAGGTTCCGGTACCACTTGTGATTCGCCGGCACGATGTACCAGGGTGCATTCGTGGTGCTCGTCGCGGGCAGCATCTGCTCGAAGGCCTCGAGATACTTCGGCCACAACTTCCGTTCGTCGAGATCCCCTTCGTTGAACTTCCAGCGCTTCGCCGGATCCTCGATCCGCTCTTCCAGTCGCGTCTTCTGCTCCCGCTTCGAGATGTGCAGGAAGAACTTGACGATCGCGGTCCCGTCGTTGACCAGCAGCCGCTCGAACTCGTTGATCAGGGTAAAGCGCCGGCGTGCCACCGCGTCCGATATTTCGCCGTGGACCCGGGTGACCAGCACGTCTTCGTAGTGCGAACGGTTGAAGATTCCGATCTCGCCCTTCGCCGGAACATGCTGATGTACCCGCCAGAGAAAGTCGTGGCGCGACTCTTCCGGCGTGGGCGCCTTGAAGGAGACAACCTTGCATCCCTGCGGATTGACGCCGGACATCACGTGCCGGATCGTGCCGTCCTTGCCGCTCGTGTCCATTCCCTGAAGTACCACGAGCAGCGCCCGGGCCCCGTTGGCGTACAAGCGTTCCTGCAGGTCGGCAAGCTGCTTGATGAGTTCCTGGGTGCGGCGCTTCGCTTGCGTCTTGCCGCGATCATCCTGCGGGTATTCGCCGGTGTCGTCGGCGCTCCTGTCGGAAAGCGACAGGAGCCGCGCATTGGACTTGACGGGGGTCAGAGACATTGATTCGCGGTGGGGTCAAGGCCACGCCTATCGTCTATCGTCTCTCCCACTTCTCTCTTCTGCATTCTCCCTTCTCTCTCTTGCCTCCGCAACAAATTCTTCGAACAAATGTCCCACGCCCGCCTCTCCACTCACGAACATCTCCGGATGCCACTGCACTCCCACCGCAAAGCCGCTCCCCTGCTGGAGTTCCGCGGCCTCCACCAGCCCGTCCGGTGCCACCGCCGCGGCCACCATACCGCCGCCCAGGTCCCGCACGCCCTGATGATGCATCGAGTTGACCATCACGCTCCGGCGCTGGTCCAGCACCTCGCAGAGCCGAGTGCCCTGTTGCACTTCGACCGCGTGGGCGAGATGATCCCGCGAAAAACCCTTCTTCGGGAAATAGTCGTGCTTCTCGGTGCCAGGCCTGTCGTGCGCCAGATCCTGCCAGAGCGTCCCAC
>JBOHRY010000321.1:0-8767 GCA_050732955.1 Gemmatimonadales bacterium
GTACGGACGCTACTTCCAGCACCTCTCGTCGCCCGCGCCGGGGCGCGGCAGCAGCGGCGTGCACGAATCGGGATTCGGCCGCTTCAATGAGCAGACGCTGTCACTCTCGCCCGGAGCGATCCCCACGCTCCAGGTCGTGTACGACACCTTCGACCAGCATCGCGACGTAATGACGGCGATCATTCAGAAGGCGAGGGAGCGAGTTGGGATCTAGGGCGGCAGGGCGGCAGGGCGGCACGACTTTGCAGAAGAGATCGCGTTGGGATGCGTATGCCGAAGTCTTCACGCCCTGCCGCCCTGCCGCCCTGCCGCCCTGAACCTTAAGGCACCAACGGCGGGCGAGCGGAGACCACCTTTCCCAATTCCGTCGTATCCGGAACGATGACTGGCCTCCCCGCGGCTCGGAGTTCCGCGTTCACCGCTGGAAGTTGTGTGCCAAGGACGCGCTTGAGCCGCAGCAGTTGACCGTCGAGTGCTGGCACCAGGGTGTTCCAGACATTGTAAGCCTGCCGCGGCGGCCGCCGTTCGCCACTCGCGACGAAGTCCGCGAGTGCCCCGATCTGGTTGTTGAGCCGGATAGGAAAGTTGAGCGGATCCTCGCTGGCGCGGTTTCGCGTCTGGTAGATCGCTTCTTCCACCAGCGTCATGCTGTCGTCCAGCGCCGCGGCGTCCTTGGCTAGAGTCGTGCCCTGTGCCGTCGCAGGTCGCGGTCCGGCGCTGTCGAGCTGGTAGCGCACGTTGCGAATGGTTCGCACGGCGCGATTTGCCGCTGAGACGGTATCGCGAATCCGGAGCAGAAAGGCTACCTGCTCGCTGACATCGGCATCGGTCGCGTTGTCGGCTGGGTTCTTCCGGATTTCCACCCCTCGGTTCAATGGCGGCGCCGAACCGACGATCAGTCGTACGGTGTAGCCTCCCGGAGCAGGCACCGGTCCGCCCAGTCCGCTGCCATCCCAGTACACCGAACCTCGGAAGTCGGTCCCGTTGGGATACCGCATCGGTAGCGGAAACCGGTTGAATCCTGCGCGGTTCGTCACTCGCGGCGGAGGCGTACCGCCGCCACGACCACCGCGCCCGCCCCGTCCCGCGGGAACGCTGTCCGTGCTGGACGCTTTCTGCAGCACGGTTCCGCGATTGTCGAGCAGCTCGACCGTCACGACCTTCCCGGCTCCCTCCGGGCCCAGCGCGTATTCCACTGGTACCATCCCACGGCTGCGATAGGTCGGTGCCGGACGATACAGGTACGCCACGCTGGACAATGCGCTGTCGGCCTCGCGGATCGGAGCGATGCCTTCCATGGCGTAGAAGCCGCGCCCCATCGTGGCGATCACGATGTCGTCATCGCGCAGCGCGATATCGTGCACGGCGACCGGTGGAAGATTCCGCTGGAAGCTCTGCCAGTGCTCGCCCGCGTCGTACGACAGATACATGCCGCGCTCCGTCGCGGCGTAGAGCAATCCAGGACGCACCAGGTCTTCGCGGATGGCACGGGTGAACTCGTTGGCCGGGATGCCGTTCACGATCTTGTGCCAGGTGACGCCGTAATCGGTTGTCCGGTAGAGATACGGCGCGAAGTCATCCATCTCGTACCGATTCGCCGCGAAGTACATCGTCCCCGGATGATGTGGGGATGGTTCGACGATCGAGATCCGGGTCCACCTGGGCAGGTCCTTCGGCGTGAGGTTGGTCCAGACCGGTTTCACCGCGTTGACGTTGCGGGTCAGGTAGATCAGTCCATCGTCGGAGCCGGTCCACACCAGTCCGGGCGCGATCGGAGATTCCTGCACCGCGAAGATGGTCCCGTAGTACTCGACGCTGGTCTGATCCTTGGTGAGGGGTCCGCCGGAGGCGCCCAGCGTGGCGGGATCGTGACGAGTCAGGTCGGGCGACACGACCTTCCAGCTCTGGCCCAGGTTGGCGGAGCGAAAGAGCACGTTGGATCCGACGTAGAGCACCTTTGGGTTGTTGGGCGAGTTCATGATGGGGTAGGTCCACTGGAACCGGTATTTCGAATCCCGCGCGTCGTGCCCCATCGGGTTGAGTGGCCAGGGATCGAGCCGTTCGGACCGCCCGGTACGCCGGTTCTGCATCTCCAGCACGCCGCTGTAGTTGCCGCCAAAGGTCACGTCGGGATCGAGGGGATCCGACGCGACATACCCGGATTCGCCGCCAGCGCCGCCGTAACGCGCGGTGAAATTCCACTGACTGGCCGGTGTTCCCGGAGGACCACCGCGACCGCCCCCGCCGCCTCGACCGCCGCGTCCGCTATTCGCATCGCGCACCGGGAAGCAGTCAACGCCGCCATCCTGCTCGGCGCCGCAGACGTCGTACGGCACCGCGTTGGTGAGGTGGACGTGATAGTACTGCCCGGTCGGAATGTTGGCGCGCGTGGTGGTCTTGCCACCGTCGGTCGTGAGCACCACGCCAGGATCGCCGGCCACCGCGATGCGTTGTGGATTGGTCGGATCGATCCAGTAGTAGTGGGTGTCGCCGTTGCCGAGCCCCGAGCGAAAGGTTCGGCCGCCATCGTGCGAGACGTAACCGCCGACGTTGGCACCATAGATCGTGTTGGTGTCCTTGGGATCAGCGAAGATCTTGCTGAAGTACCACGCGCGCTGGCGCAGGTTACGGTCGCCATTGACGAACTCCCACGTGGTACCGGCGTCGTCGGAGCGATACACGCCGCCGGAATCGGCTTCGATCAGCGCCCAGACCCGGCTCGGTTTCGCCGGCGAGATGGCGATGCCGATGTCGCCCCAGATGCCAGGCGGCAACCCCGGTGCGCGGGTCAGTTCGGTCCAGTGATCCCCGCCGTCCGTGGTCTTCCAGAGTCCGCTGCCGGCGCCACCGCTGACAAGCAGCCACGGCTTTCTCCCGGCTTGCCAGAATCCAGCGTAGAGCACGTCGGGATTGGAGGGATCCATCACCAGGTCGGCGACGCCGGTCGAATCGTTCTTGAAGAGGATCTTCTGCCAGGTCCGCCCGCCATCGCGCGTGCGATACACGCCGCGCTCGGCGTTGGGACCGAATACGTGTCCCAGCGCGCCGACGTACACGATGTCGGGATTGGTCGGATGAATGACGACGCGCGAGATGTACTGCGTCTCCTTGAGTCCCATGTACGTCCAGGTCTTGCCGGCATCGATGGATTTCCAGACGCCGTCGCCGTGGGACACGTTGCCGCGGATCGGCGTCTCGCCGCCGCCGGCCCAGACGATGTCGGGATTTGCCTTGAATACGTCGACCGAACCGACGGTGCCGCCGAAGTACGCATCGGTCATCGGGTTCCAGGTCTTGCCTGCATCGGTGGTCTTCCAGACGCCGCCGCCGGTCGTCGCGACGTAGTACTCCTCAGGTCGCTGGGCCGAACCGACGACCGACGTCATGCGCCCGGTGTGCGCCGGGCCGAGCAAGCGCCAGTCGGGTCCTCGCGACGAGACGGTGTCGTCGGGTTGCTGTGCCAGGAGAAGACCAGGAATGGCGAGGGTAATGCAGGCGAGTCGAAGCGGGAAGAACCGGAACACGGCAACCTCTGCAGGTGGGGCGACACAGCGGATCGAGCGGGGACCAGCGGATAATAGTCGGTTGGTTCAGGACGCTGCCGTGGCGATCTCCTCGGCGCGCGGACGGAAGAGGTCGATCTGCGGCGGCATGAGCGGCAAACCGCAGGTCGTGAGAATGGCGTCTACCCAGCCTTCACGATCCGCGGGATCCAGCGGTATGCAGTCCACCGCGAACTCCGCAGCGAGCTGGTCGATGACACCATCGATGTCGCGCTGGAAGGTGCGGCTCACATCACGGGTCCCGTCGAACGTGGGTGCGTCGATGATCGGTACCTTGAACAAGAAGTCGTAGGTCGTGAGCCACTCGCGGACCAGCGCGTCGTATTCGGCGCGGTGTCCCGCCTGATGAACCAGGTAGGCGTAATTGTCGAGGACGGATCGATCGCAGATGACGATGTCGCCGCGGGCACACGCCGCGAGCTCTTCGGCAATCTGGGTGTGGAGGATCCACGCCTGCGCCTGCAGCGTGGTATCCCGGTTGATCGGCAGCGGGCAGGCGCGGGCGACTTCCTGCACGATGTCGACGACACGGTCCTGGCGCTTGAGGCGTGAAGCCAGGTCGTAGCAAAGCGTGGTCTTGCCGACACCATGCGTGCCGATGAAGGCGATCTTCATGCGCTGGCGATGGTCCGCGCCACGATGATCGAGATGTTGTCGGTGCCGCCGCCGTCGAGTGCGTCCTGCAGCAGCGCCTCGCAGGCCTGTTTCGCGGATTGCATCGTCCGCAACCGCTCGGCGATCCGTTCGTCACTCACGTGCTTGGTCAAGCCGTCACTGCTGATCAGGTGGATGTTGTCCCAGTGCGAGGTCATGCGGGTGACGACCGGTGCGGTCTGCTTGCCACCGATCGAACTCGAAAGCACGTTGGCCCAGCGAGACGCGAATGCGGCCGACCTGGTCATGACGCCCTGATCGGCCAGCTCCTGCGCCATCGTCTGGTCGCGGGTGACCTGGGAAAGCTCCTTGTTCCGGTAGACATAGTAGCGGGAATCACCCACCTGCAGCAGATAGCTCCAGGGCCAGACGCCGATGAACAGCGTCAGCGTCGTCGCCATTCCGCGACGTTCCGGGTCTTCCGCGGCGCGCTCAGCCACCTTGACATGGCAGCGGGTGGCCGCCGCCTGCAGCGTGTCGACGAACACGTCGGATTCCGCGTCGCCGTGATAGTAGCAATCGGTGCACTGCGAGAGATACTGCGTGGCTTCTTCCAGCGCGATCCGGCTGGCCTCCTCGCCATTCTCGGTGCCGCCCACGCCGTCGGCGATCATGGCAAGGAAGACCGCGCGCTCGTTGAGCGCGGGCAACTCCGCCGCGGGAAGCGACGTCTCGATGATGTCGAGTTTCCGTCGCAGCGAGCCAAGCAGAAAGTGATCCTGGTTGACCTTGCGGACCTTGCCCGGATGGGTCAGGCCGTACACGTCGATCTCGTCGTCTCGAGGCTTGCGCGGAGGAGAAGTGTTCACCGAGGTGTTCATCGAGCCGCCGCCGTTCGGTGTTCCGGGTTCGTGCCGAAGGGGATTCTCCAGAATATGTCTCCGATCCCCGAGTCCCGTAAGCAGCGCAACCGGCATAGCTTCCGGTTGCTATTCCTGGAGGCTGCCGCTGTCCGTCACGGGGTTCTGGCTTCGACCGGTCTTCCCACTCGTTCTCGTTGCGTGCGCGTCGGGAGCGGCCAGAGAGGGCGCCAGTCATGGCGTCGCGCCGCGAGCCGGACAGACGGCGCCGCACCTGGTGCGGCGGCAGTACCGCGTCCCTCGCGCGACGGGAATGATCAGCGTTGATGGCCGGCTGGATGAGCGCGCCTGGTCCCGCGCCGCGTGGTCGGCGCCGTTCACCGACATCGAGGGTCCGATCCGGCCGGCGCCGAGATTCCGTACCCAGGTCCGCATGCTCTGGGACGACCATTACTGGTACATCGCGGCGCGACTGCAGGAGCCCGATCTCTGGGCGACGATCCGTGAACGTGACGCGGTGATCTTCCGGGACAATGACTTCGAACTCTTCGTCGATCCCAGCGGGACGGCCCATCGCTATTTCGAAGTCGAGATGAACCAGCTGGCCACGGTGTGGGACCTTTTCCTCGCCAAGCCGTACCGCGAAGGTGGTCACGCCGACAACGGCTGGAATATCGACGGCCTCAAGATCGCGGTGTCCCTCGACGGCACGCTCAACGATCCGCACGACCGCGACCGCGGCTGGACCGTGGAGCTGGCGATTCCGTGGTCCGCATTCGCAGACTCCGGTCGCAATCGCATCCCGCCGCGCGCGGGCGATCGCTGGCGCGTCAATTTTTCCCGGGTGGAATGGGACGTCGACACCGTCGGCGGTAGTTACCGGAAGCGGACGGGTCCTGGCGGCAAGCCGCTTCCGGAGCACAACTGGGTCTGGTCACCTCAGGGCGTGATCGACATGCACCAGCCCGAGATGTGGGGCGACGTGACGTTCGGCGGCAGCAAGTGAGGCGCCGCCGATTCATCGGCGTTCTCGGTGCAGGGGTCGCCGGTGCGGCGATGATGCCGCGCAACGCTATGGCCCGGGCTGAAGCGTTCCGAGCCTGGACGTGGGTGCACGGCAACGGCGATCCGGCGGAGACCTGGCGGGCGCGGTTCGAACGCCTTCGCGACGGCGGCATCAGCGGCGTCCTGGTAGGCGGCGGTGACACCGCGATGCTGGCAGGCGCGGCGCACTCGGCAGGGCTGTCGTTTCACGCGTGGACCTGGATCATGAACCGCAGCGGGGACGCGTGGGTCAAGGAGAATCATCCCGAGTGGTTCAACATCAGCCGCAACGGCGAATCGTCGCTGACGCACCCGCCGTACGTCCCGTATTACCAGTGGCTCTGCCCCACGCGCCCCGAAGTGCGCGAGTATCTCCGCAGCACGGTAATCCCGGTAGTTGAAACGCCCGGCGTTGACGCGTTGCATCTGGACTACATCCGCCACCCCGACGTCATCCTGCCGAGAGGACTCTGGTCGAAGTACAACCTGGTGCAGGATCACGAGCTGCCGGAATACGATTTCTGCTACTGCGACATCTGCCGTGACACGTTCCGCCAACGCTCCGGATACGATCCGCTCTCACTCGCCGACCCGACCGCTGATCAGGCGTGGCGGGAGTTCCGGTGGAACTCGATCCTCGAGGTGGTGACGCTGCTCGCCGCGACGGCGCGCGCGCACAACTGCCAGATCTCTGCCGCTGTCTTTCCGACGCCGACGATTGCCCGGATGGAAGTACGCCAGGCGTGGGATCGGTGGCCGCTCGACGCGGTCTTTCCGATGACCTATCACCGTTTTCATGACCAGGACATTCCGTGGATCGGCAGCGCGGTGCGCGAGGGCGTTGCCGCAATTCCGACCACCGAGCCGCTGTACGCCGGACTGCACGTGCCGGATCTCGATCCCGATGCGCTGGTTCAGGCAGTTGGCGTGGTGCGCGACGCCGGCGGCGCCGGCGTGTCGTTCTACGACTCGGGCTCGTTGACAGACGCGCATCTCGTCGCGTTGAAGCGCGCGTTGAACGCCTAGCCGGTCAGGTTCGTGCCTTGCGCGGATCCCGCCGCGATCAACCGCTTCACCACATGCGAGAGCGGCAGGCCGATGACCAGCACGGCGAGGGTGATGAGTGCGCCGCGTGGATCCCCCAGCACCATCGCGATGAGCAGAATGATGGCAAAGACCAGCGCGAGACCGGGAACCAACGGGTAACCCCATGCTCGGTACGGCCGCTCCAGACCGGGTTCGCGCCGTCGCAGCACAAACAGCGATGTGAATACCAGTAGATAGAGTGTGACAATGAAGAATGCGTCGATGCCGAGAATGGCGTTGAACGATCCGGAGAAGAGAAAGCCGGCGATCAGCACCAGGCTCATGCCGAGCGCGACGCTCGGCGTGCCGCCGGCGTTGACGCGTGTCGCCCGTTCGGGGAAGAGGCCGTCACGCGCCATCGCGAGCAGGATGCGCGGCGACGCCATGATCTGGGCGTTCACCGTCCCAAGCACCGCCGCCACCATGATGAGCCGGATCACGGTATCGCCGCGCGCGCCGAAGATCATCCGCGCGACCGTGCCGCCGACAAAGGGATCGCCGGCCATCCGATCGACCGGCAGGATCGCGAGAAACGCCGCGTTGAGGAGCCAGTAGATCGCGATCACGAGCAGCAGGCCGCGGAAGATCGAGCGCGGAATGGTGCGGCCGGGATCGCGCAGCTCCTCGCCGCAGTACACCACGGTGTAGTAGCTGTCGTACGTGAAGATGACGCCCTGCATCGCCACGCCGACGGCAAGCAGGAGCGGAAGGCCGTGCGGCAACAGGGCGGTCACCGGTGTTGTGGGCGCAGCTGCGTGCGGCAGCACGAATACCGCCGCCGCCAATCCCAGCAGCGCGACGGACTTGAGCACGCTGGTGATCTCCTGCGCACGTCCGCCCCAGCGGACACCGAGCCACTGCACGATCACCATCAGGACGAAGACGGCGAACCCCGTCAGCGTCGGGTGCCCGCCGAGCCTGGGAATCATCTGCCCGAGGTATTCACCACAAAGCGCGATCAGCGCAGCCGACGAGACCGACCAGTTGACCCAGTCAGCGTAGCCGGCGACGAATCCGACCCGGTCGCCGAAGGCGCGATGCGCGAAGACATACAGTCCGCCGGAGCGCGGCAGCATCGCGCCGAGTTCGGAAAACACGGTGGCGCCGAGCATGGCATTCACCGCACCGAAAACCCAGACGCCGATGAAGAGTCCGGTGTCTGGCAGCGCCTGTGCGACGCTCCCGGGCGTGCCGAGAATCCCGCCGCCGATCGTGGCGCCGACCACGATCGCGAGCCCGAATGCCGTGCCGAGCACCTGCAGCAGTCCGCGGCCGGTTCCGGTCGGTTTCAGGGGCACACTCGTCGCTGGAGAATGGGTTCAAATGGAAGGCGCAATAATGCGATGAAACGCTGTCGGGCGTAACCGCCGGCGCGCTCGCGGCTATTCGGCGGCGAGGCTCTCCAGATCGATCCCCAGCAAGTTTGCGGCGTTTCCGGCGAGGATCTTTTCGCGCTCGGCGTCGCGGAGGCCGACTCGTTCGACCGCGACCTTCATCTTGTAGATGCTGCCGATCTGGTGCGGGTAGTCGCTGCCCGCGAGGATCTGGTTCGCGCCAGCGAAGCTGATCGCCAGTCGCAACGCCTTGGGATCGAAATTGACGGTGTCGTAGTAGAACTGC
>JBOHRY010000322.1:0-8520 GCA_050732955.1 Gemmatimonadales bacterium
AGTCGATACTCATCGATCAGACCGGCGTCGGTCAGGCTTCGCGCCAGGACTGGGCCGCCAACGTCAATCTCGCCAGCCAGTTCAGCTTTCATCCTGCGTATCACCGCCTCGTAGTCATCCACGACCAGCGTGGCGTTGGGGCCAACTGTCTTGAGCGAACGCGACACGACCCACTTCGGTTTGCTCCGCCACGCCGCCGCGAAGTCGTGATCGTCCGCGTCCCAGTCAGGACGGTCTTCGTCCCAATACCGCATGATCTCGTACAAGCCGCGACCGTAGATGCAGGCGGTCAGGCCACGCACATGCTCGACGAAGTGACGAAAGGCCGAGGGCGCCGGCGGCCCCAGCTTCATGTGGTCGACGTAGCCATCCAGGGACTGGTTCATTCCAAAGACAAGTTTCGCCACGCTGCAAGTCTCCTTCCCGAGTTCTTCAAGAATGGCTTGAACTGGCGCTTCATGCCGGCCACTGCTGCGTCAGGCAATGAAAGGCGCCGAGCCCCCAGACCAGCGCGCGGCAGTCGATGGTGACCACCTGTCTGTCAGGGAAGAGACGCTGCAGGATCGCCGCGGCCTGCGCATCTGTCGGCGGATGGTAACCCGGCATCAGCACCACGGCGTTCGCGATGTAGAAGTTCAAATAGCTCGCTGGAAGGCGTTGGCCGTCGAAATACACCGCCGGCGGCATCGGCAGCGGGACCACCCGGAGTGGGTGTCGATCCTGGTCGCTCATCCGATGGAGACGTTGCAGATTGTCGTGCAGCGGCAGGTAGTTGTCGTCAGCCGGATCCGCCTCGATCGCCGTGACGACCACCGATTCGGCCACGAACCGCGTAATGTCATCGACGTGCCCATCGGTGTCATCGCCCGCGATGCCATCGCCCAGCCACAATATCGCGCTGACACCCAGGAAATCGCGAAGGCGTGCCTCGATCTGTTCACGGGTGAGACCAGGATTGCGATTCGGGTTGAGCAGGCATGCTTCGGTCGTGAGCAGCGCGCCGCGACCGTTGACGTCGATCGATCCGCCTTCGAGGATCATGTCCGGACGTTCCACGGCGATCCCGAGTTCCTGGCCGATGCGTGACGGAATGACGTCGTCCTGATCGTACGGCGGATACTTGCCGCCCCACGCATTGAACCCCCAATCCAGGATCAGCGATTCCCGACCCGCGGGCATATCGCGCTGCACGAAGATCGGGCCGTGATCCCGGCACCATGCATCGTCGGTCGGATGATGGTGAAAGAACACGTTGTGGTCAGGGATATGGGCGTCGGAGAGGACGAATCGCGCCGACTGCTCCATCGCGTCGCCGGCAACATTGATGTGCACCTCTTCGCCGCGCGCGAGTTCGCGGACCATGGCGGCGATAATCGGCGGAATCGGCGCGAAGTTGCCGGGCCACGACGCCTCCTTGTGCGGCCACGACAGCCAGGTTCCGCGATGCGGCGCCCATTCGGCCGGCATCCGGAAGCCGCGCGCCGACGGCGGCCCCTTATCCGTCAAGGTAGCGTTGCGTGAGTCCGGTGTAGGCGTCGATGCGGCGGTCGCGGAGAAACGGCCAGTGCGTGCGCACGGTATCGACCTGTGCCAGATCGCAGTCGGCCACGAGTGTTTCTTCGCCACGTCCACCTTGAACCAGGATCCGGCCACCGGGATCCGCGACGAACGACGCACCCCAGAACTCGATTCCCTGCGCCGCGGGATCGCTCCCCGGCAGCACCTCGTGTCCAACGCGGTTGACTGCGACCACGAAGCAGCCATTGGCGATCGCATGGCTCCGCTGGATCGTCTCCCACGCGGCTTGCTGCCGCTCGCCGAACTCCTGTTTCTCCGCCGGCAGCCAGCCAATGGCCGTGGGATACACAAGGATCTCCGCACCCTGCATCGCCGTCAGGCGTGCGGCTTCCGGATACCACTGATCCCAGCATACCAGCACGCCCAGGCGTCCGACGCGGGTATCCCAGACTCGAAAACCGAGGTCGCCGGGAGTGAAGTAGAACTTCTCGTAGTATTGCGGGTCGTCCGGAATGTGCATCTTCCGGTACTTGCCGAGATAGCGGCCATCGGCGTCGATCACCGCGGCGGTGTTGTGATAGAGTCCGCCGGCACGCTTTTCGAACAGCGACGCGACGATGACGACACCGAGCTCGCCGGCCAGCTCGCCGAGTCGCTCGGTGGTTGGCCCGGGCACCGCTTCCGCCAGCCGGAAGAAGTCGTGGTCCTCCCGTTGGCAGAAGTAGTACCAGCCGGAAAGCTCCTGCAGGCAGACCAGCTGGGCACCACGGGCCGCGGCGTCGCGGATGCCGGCGATGGTGTGTTCGAGGTTCTGCGCAGGATCGGGTCCCGCCGCCTGCTGAACCAGTCCCACTCGCACCACGCGTGAAGAATTCATTGCGGGGTTAAGATAGTGGCCGTGCGAACCCTCGGACACCTCGCGGCGTTGACAGTCATCGTCGTGGTACCGCTACGCGCTCAGCGGCTGGACTGGCGCACCCGCGCCGTGTTGTACGCCGACAACACGGAGTTCTTCACGCCGTATCGCGTGGGCGAAACGATTCTTGGCGGGCAGCTCACCACCTGGCTCGCGGATCGCATCGGCCCGCGGACCGAACTGCGCGTAGGTCTATTCGCCGATCGCCGCTGGGGGTCGGACAACTTCACCGACTCGCTGAAGCCCGTCCTCGCGTTCCGGTTTCACACGGCCCATTCGCTCGGGGTGTTCGGGACGCTCGAAACCGTTGACCGCCACGGGCTGCTCGAACCGCTGATGGTCACCACGCGCGAGCTGACGACGCCGATCGAATACGGCGGGCAGTGGATCGAGAATCGCGGCGCTTTTCACGGGGAGTCCTGGATCAACTGGCAGAAGCTCAACGTGCCTGGCCAACGCGAGCAGTTCGAGCTGGGCAACGTCTTTCGCGTCGGTGCCACCCACTGGCTCGACATCGGGCTACAACATTTGTGGTATCACCGGGGTGGTCAACTCTTCAATCCGACTCCAGTCAGCAACAACGAGACTGAAGCGCTCGGTGCGACACTGCACGACTCGATGCCCAAGCTCGGGCGGGCGTACCTGGCGGCCTGGCAGCTCTGGAGCGCCGGGCATATCGATCCGGAGTATCCGCCTGACCGGCCTGACCACGGATATGGCACCTATCTGCGCGCCGGGATCACGCCGTGGAACTGGGCCGAAGTGTTCGCGATCCACTGGATCGGACATGATTACAACGGCGACGACGGCGACAACAACTACAACTCCACCGGCGCGGATCCCACGTTCTATCGCACGCACCGGGTGTACACTGAAATCGGCATGATCCGGCGCACGCCGATCGAAGGTGGCGCGACGTTCGACGTCGAATTCCGTTTTCACAACATCGACAATCTCAAGAGTATCGCGTTCTTTAACACGCATTGGGAGATTTCGTACCGGCTGGTGGTCCGGGCGCCGCTGGATATCCTCCTCCGCCGCTAACCTACGCCATCGGAACCGATATCGTGACGGTCGCCGTGCCGGCCGCGATCGGCCAGCGGAACACCACCGCTGTCCCCTGAACTACCCGGTCAAAACCCTTCTCACTCTTGGCCACCGTTTCGATCGGGTAATCCCATCGCGCAGCATCGGGTGCATCGATCGCCAACGGCACGGCGGACGAAAACTCGCTGCTGAACCACGCGAGTGCCGGGTACGCATCGGGGCGCCAGCGCCAGCTGCAGCGCACCACGCCGTGGTTCCACTCGACCGACTTCGTCAAGTCGGGGTCTCGCATTTCGACGACTACCGCGTCGTCGGCACGGCGCCACTCGGCGTCGAACGGCGCGCGGACCCAACTCTTGAGCACCGGTACCGTGCCTTCGATGAAATCGTCGAGCGTGGCATCGTGGGCAATGACCCGGTCGGCCAGCAACCCACGTGGTTCGAGATCGACCGGAGGCGTCTCGTTCAGATGGCCTTCCAGGTCGTGGATCGACGGTGCGCCTCCGTTACCGTCCTCCGTTTCGATGTCGTCGCTCAATGTCGCAGGTTCGAGCGACTCGTGATACGCCTCGCGATGGCGGGCCAGCACGTCCAGCAGGTTTTCGCGGCGCGCCAAGTCGAGCCACATGTCGATCATGCCACCGCGAGCCGGTGCGATCAGCAGACTGGCTGATTCCGACCGGATCCAGAGTTCCGGCTGGCCATCGGCGTCAACATCTACATTTGACACAATCAACGGAAGACCGGTGCGCAGCGCCGCCTCGGCGGTCGCGAGGTTCTGCCACACCTCGTGGCGCAGGAACGGGAGGTACAAGCCGCCGAAGACGCCGTGCCAATAGGCGTCGTTGCACTGCGCGCGTCCGATCCACCGACGAATCGCCGACGGATCGCCGCGGTCGCGGCACTCCAACGAGAGCGCCTCCATCACCTTGTGCATGCGATTGCTCTCGGGGTACTTGACGAGGAAATTCCGCCAGTGGCTGCCGCGCAGCAGTCCTCCCTCGATGCCTTCAATGCGCGCGTGACCCCAATCGCGCTCGAGTCGCAGCAGGGCGCGTGCCGGTTCGACCGGCAGCGCCCATCCTTCCATCTCGCGGTACGACGCCGACGGCAGGTAGGCGAGGCCGCCGGGTGCCGTCTCGGTCAGCGCGGCGTCCAGTCGGGTCAATCGCACCTCGTCGCGATCCCGCAGTTCGCGCATCGTGCCGAGGAATGATTCGAACCATCCTTCCTGGTAGAGCCACTTTGCGGTGCCCGGCCACCCGCCGAACTTCTCGCCGTCGTCGCCCAGCACCGCGAGCCCGTGTCTCGCGGAGCGGAGCGAGCGGAAATACTCCGCCAGTTCGGAGGGCGGCCGGAAGGGAACGAGGTATCGCAACTTCTCGTCGATCGGGAAGACGGCGACGCGATACCCGCCCGCTTCGGTCGTGAAATGCGCGTGCAGCTGATCGGCGGAAAAGCCGGCGACCCGGAAGTGCCGGTCGTCAACCAGAACGAACCGCACGCCGGCCTGCGCCAGGTCCTCGGGGAGTCCCGGCTCCCAGACGCGTTCGGTCAGCCAGAGTCCGGTTGCCTCGACGCCGAATCGTGACTTGAGCCGCGCGCGATGTTGTGTCACCTGTTCACGCCGGTCATCGCGTGGCAGGACAGCCAGGATCGGTTCGTCGTAACCGGCCGCGAGGAGTTCGAGCCGTCCCGCAGAAGCGTGCTCCCCGATTTCGTCGAGGAAGGCCGGCGCGTGCTGCTCGAGCCAGTCGAGCAGCGGGCCGGAAACGTGCCACGCGATCGGCCAGAGTTCGCCGGCCATCGCATGCCGGAGCAACGGCCGGTACACGTCTTCGAGGTGCTGCTCGAACACCGAGTCGAAGTTGCCCCACGGCTGGTGCAGGTGCAGCGCGAACGCAAAGCGCAGCGGCGCCGTCATCGCGGGGAGAATTCCAGGCCGAATCGCTGCGCCAGCGATTTCCGTTCGTGTGACGGCGGGAACGCGCCCAGCCGTATGAACGCTTCCGCGCGAGCAGTGTCATCCGGCCGAATACAGTCGAGGTCGAACAGATCGATCACGCCGTGCAGAACCACGGCCGCGCTGACCAGACCGTCCCGTTCGATCAACTGCCACGCGCCGGCGAGAGCCCGCGCGCGAGCGCTCGCCGGATCGAGCAGACCGGCGCGGAACAGATGACTGTCAGCATCGCCAAGTGCCGCGGCGAAGATCAACGGCGCCGCGATCACCCGCAGGACCGATCGGATCGGCAAGGGATAGTCCGCTATCCCCACCACGAGTCCGTGCCGTCCGGAGCCCGCCGAAACGCGCGTACGAACCGCCAGCACGCCCAGGGTTTCTGGCTCGGTTCGCCATCCGCATTCTCGTCCGGTGCGTCGGTGCCGCACCACGATGGTGTCGCCGTCGAGACGCCAGTCGTGTGCGGGCATGCGCACATCGTCGAGCGCGTCGGGGGAGAGCTCGCGGAGCGCCGCCAGACCCGCTGCCAGGCGCGCGGGGCCGGCACTTTCGGAAATGATGTCGCGCTCCCAGATGGCGGCGCCACTTCCTTTGGCTGGGTCACTGCTCCTCGCCTGGACCAGAGTCGCGAGCAACGCCGATTCCAGGCGATCGCGTTCGTTGCTCGGCAGGAAGTCGAGCGCGCGGGCGGCGTGCCGCAACACGATTCGCGGTTCCAGCCGGCCCAGGTCGTCAAAAAACCACGCGCACGACGTGAACATCGCGAGCACGTGGCGTTCGATTTCCAGCAGGCGCCGGGCCTCGGCCGGAAGCTCTGGCACGCCCGACAGGTCGGGACCGGCCTGGTCGCGGCGTTCCCAGCGATCGCCAGCGGCGACGGGCCAGTCCGTGCTTACCACTTCGCGGATGGAAGCCGCCATCTGTTCCAGCCCTTCCCGCAATGGCGCGCGCCACGCCTGCGATGTGCCTGCCTCGAATCGGCAACCGCATTCGCTGCGCCAGCGCTCCACTCCGTGCGGGCAGCTCCAGGAACTTGGCGATACGATGGCGACATCCGCGATCGGCCGCTCCGCATCGAGAATCGCGCTGTAGTTGGTCAGCGTCGCGTCGCTTCGCAGGGAGATTCGATCGATCAACGCAGCGAGTGCGATGTCGCCGAACCGGTGATGGTGTCCGAACGTCTCTCCGTCGGTCGCGATCGAGATTATGTCGGAGCCGGTGGCATCGCCCGACGCAAGCAGACTTGTCTCCCAACGGGCGACGCTGTCGAGCGCGTCGCCGAAGGCGACCTGGTGCGCGGCCGGTCCATCGTAGGCAAAAAGCGCCAGTTCGCGGCCACCGGCTCCGCTCCAGCGCCCCGGCCGGCCGGCCGGCAGCTGTTGCTGCATCTGGCTCGGCGCGAGGATGGTGAATCGAATCCCTTCGCCGGCGAGAACGGCAAGGGTGTCATCGTCGCACGCGGTCTCCGGCAGCCACATCCCCTCAGGCTCCCGGCCAAATCGGGCGCGGAAGTCCTTGATGCCCCAGCGGACCTCGGTGATCTGGTCGCGGCGCGAGAGCAGCGGCAGAATCACGTGATGATACGGCATGGCGACGGCATTGCCGAACCCCACGCGCTGCCGTGACTCGCGGTCACCGGCGCGAATCGCCTCTCCGACATCGACGGCGTGCTCGTCCAACCAGCGGAAGAGCGTCGGACCGACGTCGAACGAACACCAGGCGTAGCAGTTGATCACCTGGACGATCCGGCCGGCAGCGTCAGTCACCGGCGCCCGTGCGAGCGGCCGATAGCATTCCGCGGTGATGCGCTCGTTCCAGTCGTGATACGGTGCCGCACTGATTTCCCTCGGCATCAGTTCGAGCCAGGGTTCCTCGCGCGGCGGCTGATAGAAATGTCCGTGAATGACAACGCTACGCATGGACCGTCACGGCGCGGGGACGTCCGATGCGGCAGCGATCGCGCCGAGCAGATCCGCGAAGAGCCCGTCCAGCGCACGGTATTCCGCGGCGCGCCCGGCGCCCAAATCCAGATCCGAGGACGGGTCTTCGAGAAATGGCAGCAGCGATTCGAGCGCGTCGCAATGCTCGTTGAATCGTTGGATCGCATAATCGCCGGCCGCGCCGGTCGACACGATGAATTGCCAATCCGACGACTGGGCCAGCAGCAACTCGCGTGCGGCCTGCTCCAGCACCGCGTCAGTTTCCCGGCGCAGCATGGCGGCGGGCACCGCATTCCAGAAGCGGTCCTCCAGCGGCCAGAGGCGTTCCCATAGCCATTCGGTTTCCGGATTGAGCCACATCGAGAAATCGCCGTCCTTGCCCCACGATCCCGCCGTGAGCCGCAGCGACTCCGTCGGTGGTGATGCCGCGAGGGCGGCTCCGGACGAGAGCGGCGTGACGCCGGTATCGACGGCGAGATCCTCGTACACGTTCTTCAGGAATTCCATTCCCTCGAACCACCAGTGTCCGAAGAGTTCGGTGTCGAACGGCGCGACCACGATGTCCTCGCCGGCCGCCGCACCGGCGGCCAGGACATCGAGGAGCTCCCGGAAATGCATCGCATGACGCGCTGCCGAGTCGCGCGCCCACGCCGGCTGATAGGGCGCCTTGGCGCCGAGATCAGCGGCGGAATCAGTGACGCGCCAGAGCTTGAGCCCGCCAGGAGAGCGGATCTTGTGGAACTCGAGGTAGTTCCCGTCACCCGGATAGCCGCCGTGACGACTCCAGACCTGCGCCGTGGTGGCGGGATCCCGCACCAGGACGTTGATCGGTCGACCGCGCGTCGCATAACCGACCTGATAGCTGCGGTGCGGCGAACGCTGCGCTTCGGCTTGAACACGCGGATGCGCCAGACCGGTGTACTGGTCGTAGCTCTCTCCCGCCTCGACCAGATGCGCGTCAACATAGAACCATTGAAAACCTGCGTACCGCAGATGATCCTCGATTCCTACGCGCAGTGGTTGTCGGCGCACCCCGGCGATCGGTTGCCAGGGGCCGGCCGGCCGGTAGGCGCACTCGGGGACCCAGCATCCTCGCGGCAATTCACCGAAGTGGCGCGCGTGGGACGCGCGACCCG
>JBOHRY010000323.1:0-6439 GCA_050732955.1 Gemmatimonadales bacterium
TGTTCCCAATGACCGAGCGTGCTGTTGTAGCTGTTGAGGCTCTTGCCGTCGCTGCCGTTGGCGGCGGTCCAGTTCTCCAGCACCGCGCAACCGCCGCTCACTCGCTGGACCAGGCTATGTCCCACCACGGTTGTCGGAGCCGACGCGGGTGTCACGTCCCAGTCGCCGATCCAGAAATCGAAGCGGCGTGCGTCGGCATTGGTCATGCACGGCGGTGGAGGGATCTTCGCCTGCTGGCCGGGAGATGCCGACGTCGCCTGTGCGGCGAGCGATACGACGAGAAATGGCGTCGTCGCTGCCAGCAGGAGTTTGGTGCGCCACTGCATCGGTCGCTCCATCGCGTGAAGATCTCGAAGCTTGGCGGAGCGGCGGCGATGCCGCGACGCTCCGGCGGTTAGAACGTGGTCAGATGTCCGCGGCTATTCCGCCCGCATCGTGAGCGCGGGGTCGACCTGGGCCGCGCGCAGCGCGCCGACCGCAATTGTCCGAGCCCGACTCATCATGACTGATCCTCTCGTGGCAGCGTGCCGGTTCGAGCCCAGCTGTGCGGCCCGACGCCGGGCGGCATCGGGCCGTTCCAATCATGCGGTCCGTTGCGGCGAAATCCCTCGTACGGCTGCGGTTCCCGCTATTTTCGGCCATGCCAATTCTCCTGGCGCTGGCGGTCCTGCAGCAGACCCCGGCCGCCGCCGGCCCGACTCCCTACTGGCAACAGCGGGTGGTCTACCAGATCAGCGCCCGGCTCGACGAGCCGACATATACACTGTCCGGGGACGAGCGCGTCAAGTACATCAATCACTCGCCTGACACACTCCGGACCATTTCCTTTCATTTGTATCTCAACTCCTTCCGGCCGGGCTCGCGCTGGAGCGACGCCGACAGCGCCGAGCGGCGCCGGCGCTTCAACGATCTCAAGGACCCGGACTACGGCTTCAATCATGTTCGCAACGTGAAGATCGACGGCATGCCGGTGAATGCTTTCTGGCCCTTCGGCCGTGACTCGACGGTGGTGCGCTTCACGCTGCCGCGTGCATTGCCGCCGGGGGATTCGCTCGATGTCACGCTGGACTGGGACGCCCGGCCGTCGATTCCGCCGCGCCGGCAGGGGCGACGCGGCCGGTCGTATGATTTCGCGCAGTGGTACCCCAAGGTCGTGGTGTACGACAAGTACGGCTGGGAAGAGCACGCGCTCTATCCGGCCGGTGAGTTCTATGGCGAATTCGGCGATTTCTTCGTGAAGTTGGATGTGCCGCAGGATCAGGTGGTGGGGGCGACGGGTGTACCGGTGTGCGGGGATCCGGGGTGGACGGCCGCGAATCAGCGACCAGTCGTGCGGGTTGATCGGGGTGGTGATCGCGTCGCTGGAACCGACACGGTGTTTCTCCCGGTGGCTGTCCTCGGCCAGCCGCGGTCGTGTCGGGCACACGGCTCCGACCTCCGTGCCGACGCGGACAGCGCGGGTCGCAAGCAGATCCTCTGGGTCGCCCGCGACGTCCACAACTTCGCGATGTCGATGTCGCCGGATTACCGCTACGAGGGCGGTGAGGTCAACGGCACGCTGGTGCACGTCCTCTACCAGCCGGGCGACGAGAAGACCTGGGGCGGCGGGATCGTCGTCAACAACACCATCACCATGCTCAAGTGGATGGCGTTCATCTTCGGTCCGTATCCCTGGCCGCAGATGACCGTGGTCCACCGCATCGAGGGCGGCGGGACCGAATTCCCGATGATGGAGATGAACGGCTCACCCTCACTCGGCTTGAATCTCCACGAAGGCGGCCACACCTACCTCATGGGGATCCTCGCCAACAACGAGTGGAAGGAAGGTTGGATGGACGAGGGCTTCACCTCGTTCCAGACCTCGTGGTTCGAGGAGATCCAGGCGCGCAACGATGGCGCGGTGCGCGGTCTCGAATCGAACATCCTGCTGAGCGATCTCAACGGTCAGTCCCAGCCGGTCTCGACGCAGAGCGAGAAGTTCCGCGATTTCTTCACGTACAACAACATGATCTACAGTCGCGGCGAGCTCTTCCTGCACGAGCTGCACCGGATGGTGGGCGACAGCGTGATGCTGGAAATCCTGCACCGCTACTTCGACCGCTGGAAACTTCATCACGTGGACGAAGCGGCGTTCAAGGCGGTCGCCGAAGAAGTATCGCATCGCGACCTGACCACGTTCTTCGCGCAGTGGCTGCACGACGTGGCGATCACCGACTACGCCGTGCGCGGCGCCCGGCGGCAGCGCACCGCGACCGGATGGCGCACCACTATTGATCTCGAACGCAAGGCGCCAGGGATCTTCCCGGTGCCTGTTGTAGTGCTCGCGGAACACGACACGGCGGTCGTTGCGGCCGATGGCGTGGCCGAGCACGAACGCGTGGTGGTGGAGACCAAGACGCGGCCGCGGCGCGTTCTGGTTGATCCCGACGTGATCTCGCATGACTGGAACATGCTCAACAACCGTTTCACCTTCGGCCGGCTGCCGTGGTCCGGTGCGGACGAGCCGACGCATGCCTATCTCGATACCTGGTTCTCCCCACAAGTGCGCCGCGATGAACTGACGCTGGGCATCATGCCGACCGTCTGGTACAACGACGCCGGTGGCACCACGATCGGCTTCCGGACTCACGCCAACTATCTCGGCCAGTTCGACGAAAACACGACGTCGGTCTCGTGCGGCACGCGCAACTTCGATGTGCATCACAGCGACCGGTCGTGCGGATTCTCCATTTCGCTCGGCAATCCGACCTGGTGGCGCATCCCGTACGTCAGCGAGCGGCTCACCGCGTTTCGCCAGGAAGGGCGAGCCGGCGCGGGGTTGAGCGTCGAGCGTTCGCGAGCGGAGCATCTGGGCTTCGGGCCCACCCACACGATCGGCGTTTCGCTCAAGTGGCTCGCGACGTACGACTTGAACTACCTCCCGGCACGGCTCTGGGATGATGGCGGGACCGCCGAAGCCGCGCTCTGGTGGGGGGTGTCCGACACGCGCACCGGCTGGAACCTGGCGTTCAGTGCGCGCGCGGCGGGTGGCGTCTTCTACCGCAATCCCGGCGATGGAATCACGACCGACAAGCGATACGACGCGGAGGCGTACGCGCGGCCGGAAGTGACCGGAACAGCGACGCGCGGTATCGGCAAGAACCTGGCGCTCCGGCTCCGTGGCTATGCGGCGAAGGTCTTCAGCGACGACCCGGTGCTCTCGCAGCGGCGGATCTTCGTGGCAGGCGCCGACCCGTATCAGCAGATGTCGAACGCCTTCCTGCGATCGGCGGGCGCGCCGCTGTTGCGCGACGACTGCTGGTGCCGCTGGCACACGCCGGGCGACGGCGATCTTCGCGGCTTCGACGAAGCGCTCTCGACCGATGGGCTCGCCGCGCTCAACGCCGAAGTCGAGGGGACGGTATTTCACAGCAGGAAGCCGCTGCTCATGCGGGCCGGCGTGGCGCTTTTCGGCGACGCCGGGTACGCCGGCAAGACCGCGGGAATCGGCGGAATCGGTAGTTCGCCATTTTTCCCGCCGCCGGATCGCTGGCTGGCGGATGCGGGCGCGGGGATTCGCGTCGAACAGCGCATCGGCCGCACCACCTGGACGACGCGGCTCGACTTTCCGTTCTTCGTCAGCGATCCGCAGTACGCCATCGCCCAGCGGCTGAACCGGTTCGCGCTCAACCGGGTCGTGGTATCGCTGTCGCCGGTGATTCCATGAGGAACCCGACCGGGGACCGCCGCTCATTCCTCCGGCGCGCCTTTGGCGGGGCGATCGATCACATGGCTCGCGCCACCGAAGAGCGCCTGGTCCATCGCCGGTACGTGCGGCCGCCCGGTGCACTGCCGGAGATCGGCTTCCTCACGGCTTGCACGCGATGCGGCGCATGCGCCGCGGTGTGCCCGCCCGCGGCGATCCGCTACGCCGGTCCGGAAGGCGGCCTCGCCGCGGGGACGCCGTATCTCGAACCGGATCAGGTGGCGTGCATCGCGTGCGCCGACATGCCGTGCGCGGCGAGCTGTCCCACCGACGCCCTCATCGTTCCAGCAGAGGGCTGGACCGGTCTCCGCCTGGGACGCATCACCTTTCATCCGGACCGGTGCATTACGTTCCGGGACGAAGCGTGCGCCGTCTGCGTGCAGGCGTGTCCCGTGGGACCCCGGGCGCTGGCACTCGACACCGCCGGTCATCCAGTGCTCAAGCTCGAAGGATGCGTGGCGTGCGGTGTCTGCGTGCGCGAATGCCCCACGACGCCGTCATCACTCACCTTTGCCCCGCTGGAGCGCTGATGGGAGAGGTACCGCGCCGGGTCGACAAGCCGTGGGGCCATGAACTGATCTGGGCGCACAGTGATCGGTATGTCGGCAAGATCCTGCACGTCAAGGCGGGATGTCTCCTGTCGGTTCAGTATCACAATCAGAAGGACGAAACGATGCACGTGCTGTCGGGCGAGCTGATTCTGCGCACCTGGCCGTCCCGCGACGCGGCGCCGGTCGAACGTCCATTCCGCGCCGGTGAATCGGTCCACATTCCCGCACCTACCATCCACCAGATCGAAGCCGTGACCGACAGCGACGTGCTCGAGGCCTCGACGCCCGAGCTCGACGACCTGGTGCGGATCACTGACCGGTACGGGAGAAGCTGACACGATGCAGGTGATCATACCGCTGGCGGGGAAGGGAACCCGGCTCCGCCCGCACACGCATCTCACGCCCAAGCCGATGCTCCGCGTCGCGGGGCGGCCGGTGATCGACTGGGTGATGGACCGGCTCGCCGGGCTGCACATCGAGGAGTTGATCTTCATCACCGGGCATCTCAAGGATCAGGTGGAGGAGTACGCCCGGGCGCGCTACGACATTCCATCCCGCTTCATCGAACAGCGCGTGCAGGACGGCACGGCGGGCGCGGTCAACCTGGCGCGGTCGCACGTGCGCGGACCGGTGCTCATCATCTTCGTCGACACCGTATTCGAGGCGGACCTGTCGATCGCCGAAACGACGACGGCCGACGGCGTGATCTGGGCGAAGGAAGTGGATGATTACCAGCGCTTCGGCGTGGTGGTGACCGACGACCAGGGGTACATGACCCGCATCGTCGAAAAGCCTTCGACGCCGGTGTCGAAGCTGGCCAACATCGGACTGTATTTCGTGCGTGACGTCGATGCGCTCTGGCGTGGCATCGACCATGTGCTCAAGACGGCGCCCAACAAGGGCGAGTACTATCTCACCGATGCGTTCCAGCACATGATCGATCACGGGTCGAAGATCCTGACCGCCGCCGTGGGCGGCTGGTACGACTGCGGGCAGCTGGAGACGACGCTGGAAACCAACGGAACCCTGCTGGAGCACGGTGCCGCGCGCCATCCCACCGTCGGTGCCGATGTCCGTCTGGTCGAGCCGGTGCTGATCGCCGAGAACTGCACGCTGGAGCGGTGCACCATCGGGCCCAATGTGTCGATCGAAGGCGGCACGGCGATCCGCGATGCGGCGGTCGCGCACGCGATCATCGGGGCCGATTGCACCATCGAGGGTTCCACGCTCACGCACGCGATGCTCGGCGCGCGCGTCCGGGTGACCGACTTTACCGGATCGGGAACGTTCGGCGCCGATTCCGAGATCGCGGGCCGCCCGTGAGGGCGACCGAAGCACTGCTGGCCTCCTATCTCGATCTGGCCCGTCATCTCGATCCGCTGCGGTACCCGGACGAGTCACCCCGCGAGATCGACCATCGGCTCGGGCGATTCGACCCGGCGTCGCTCAAGGCGCAGGTCAGCGCGCTGCGCAGTCTCGCGAATGCGCTGGAGGACCTTGACGACGTCGCCGCGCTGGACGACGAGGTCGATCGCACCATGCTGCTCGACAGCATTCGCGCCGACATCGTCCGGATCGACGGGATGGTGACGAGCGAGACCAGCAATCCGGCGCTGCCGGTGCGCCATCTCAACGACGCGCTGCTGTCACTGATGGGCGAGGACTTCGACGCCGAATGCGAGGCGGCACTGCGGGAGCGGATCGCGGCGGTCCCCGAGTTCCTCGCCTCCCTTCGTGACGACAATCGTCCGGCGCCGCCGCTGATTCTCGAGCGCGCCCGCCTGGAAGCGGGCGAGTGCAAGGACGACACGCTCGACATGGCGGCCGAACGCCTGGACGACGCGACCGTGCAGGCGGCACTGGTGGCGATCGCCGAGCATCGGCAATGGCTGGGGCGCCCGGAGCGCGCCGGCGGTGAGTACGGTTCCGGTGAGGCGGCAGTGGAAGCGAGGCTCGCGCGGCTGGGGAGCGAACCGCTTGGGGCCAAGGGAACGCTGCGCTTGCTGGAGCTGCGGCGGGCGGGCGTTGAACGATCGCTCGCGGGTGCGGCTAAGGAACTCGGCTCTGACGAGCCGCTCGCCTGCGCGCGGCAGCTGCTCGAGGAGGCCGAACCATCACCCGACATCTTCAATGATTTCTGGGA
>JBOHRY010000324.1:0-23512 GCA_050732955.1 Gemmatimonadales bacterium
TGCTGACCTGGATCGTCCCGCTCAGCATCAAGTACGGACACCCCACGCTCGGCTCGGCGGGTCGCCTGAATTACTCGTGGTACATCACCTCCAATTCGTCACGCTTGCCCGACACCGATCGTGGCACCAACAGCGCGTACCAAAGTGTGCCCGTCGGCGGCGGTCACCACGTAACGCTGGTCACCTTCGACGACACGAGCGCCTGGACCTACCAGCCGTGGGACGACCCCACGGCGTGGGCAACCAAGGTCCAGACCGAGACGGGACACATGCCCAGCGCGGTGCAGCTGCTGACCTACTGGTGCCGGCTGGCGCTCCGCATCTTCGCGCTCTGGCTCGCGCCGCTGATCGTCGCGGTGATGCTCCCCGCGTGGATCATGCTGCGACGACCCGGCATGACCCGCGAGCTGGTCGGCTCGGAACGAGATGCGCTGGCCGTCATGGTGCTCGGCGGCGTCGGTGTAGCACAATTCGCCGCGGTGCACGCCGAGCCCCGATTGATCGCGCCTTACGGCGCGTTGCTGGCGCTCGGCCTGTTGCACTGGTGCGCGGTCGCGACATCGCCGGCGCCGGTCATTCGTTCCCGGGTGCTGCGCTGCCTGCTGGCGTGGATCGGCGTTGGAGCTGCGTTGGGATTCGCCGTGTTTCGTGTCAACGAAGCCCTGGGTTCCTATGAGCGGCTCCGCGGTGTCGCGGGCCGTCTCGACGAACTGCACAGCCGCCTGATCGCCGCCGGCCAACCCACCATCCCGCTCGCCGTCGTTGGCCCCGCGGCACCGGTGCTCGCCTCTGCGTTCTGGATCGGGGCGCGAATCGTGATGCAGGTACCGCCGGACTATGCCGATCAGATCGCCACGCTGCCGGCGGATCAGCAGTCGCAACTGCTACTGACGCTCTTCCGCGGCAAGGTGCCGCTGATCTGGGTGACCGAGGCCAACGGCGCGACGCGGATGCTGATCGTGCCGCCGGCACAGTGAGCGCCACTCCGGTCAGCCCTTCCCAAAGCGGAGACTCCAGATACTTTCCCGCACTCAGGGACATTCGTCAATTATCCGGAGCATGGTATGAGTCAAGCGAGTCTCAAAGCCAGCGCGTTCTATCCCAACCTGACGGCCACGGATCTGCAGCGGAGCATCCGCTTCTATACCGAAGGATTCGGGTTCGAAATCAAGAGTCGGCACGAGCGCGAGGGCGTGCTGCGGTACGTCACGATGACGGCCGGTGATGCCACCATCGGAATCGGGCAGGACGATTTTGCGAAGGGTCGTGACCGGGTGAAAGGTATTGCGCTCCGGTTCTCGCTGGAAACGGACCAGGACATCACCGCTCTCGCGGCACGTGTCAAGGCGGCCGGCATCAAGCTCGACGAGGAACCGGCGCCGCTACCCTGGGGCCCGATGGGTTTCGCCGTCACCGATCCGGATGGGTTCAAGTTCACGGTCGCCAATCCCAGATAGGCGTTAGGCGCTAAGCGTTAGGCGTTAGAATGGCTGCCCGGTTACGAGTGCCTGCCATGCCCGGGCGACCCGTTCCGTCGGCAGCCAGACGGTGGATTCGCCGCCTGCGGGGAGGCCCTGCGCCGACTGGACGGTGTGCAGCTTGAGATCGCCGACAAATCCGGTGCTCGGCGTGACGGGCAGCATCGCAGATCCTGCGCGGCTAGCGACGCTGTCTGGCAGCCGCAGGTCGAGGACATCGGCGAAGAGCATCAGTGCAAAATCCCGCGAACGACCGACGACAGCCCACTGCCAACCATCGATTGATAACCCGCATGCTCAGCTCCGTGAAGAATCCAGCGGTGGTACGCGATTCCCTCAGCGTTTGATGTAATCGTCGATCAGCAACTGCAGCATCGCCTCGCCGGCGTGCACATCGCCCGGGCCCAACTGCCCTCGCTGTGCTATCGGCCGATGTCCGACGTTGTCCCACGCCAGCGCGCCGCCACTGCCATCGATCCAGCCGAATCCGTCGGTGAAGGTGAACCATGCCCATGGCTTGATGTCGGCAGCGAACAGGTTCCGGCTCCAGCGATAGGCCGACGCATCGAGGCCAAGCTGGTCCAGCAAAGTCTTCGGAAGATCGGTCTGCACGCCGGGCTCCGTCACCACGGTATCGCGCACCGCCAGCGCGCCGCCGAGCCAGAGCATCGGAATCGCGAACGTCTCCCACTTGCGATCGGATTGCAGCGAATCGAGCACCGGAACGCGGTGCCCATGGTCCGCGAGAATCACCACCAGCGTGCTGTCCCACCAGGGCTGCTGCTTCGCGCGGCGGATGAAATCGCCGATGCTGCGGTCCGTGTAGGCATGCGCGTTAAGGAACAGGCTCCGTTCATCGGTCCCGGGGATGACCGTTGCCATCGGCACGATGAATGGCTCGTGGCTGCTGAGGGTGAAGAGGTAGGCGAAGAACGGACGCGGCATCCGGGTCAGGTCGGACGCCAGGCGGTTCAGCACGAAGCCGTCGTCAGCACCCCAATCCGAATGCCGCTCGTCCCGCGGAAAGGCGTCCTTGGTGACCAGGGTATCGAATCCGGCGTGCACCAGGTACGACTTGATGTTGGAAAACTCGGGATCACCGCCGTAGTAGAACGCGGTGTGGTAACCGGCGCGGGCGAGATCATGCGTCATCACCGGAAGCGCGGCCGACTTGCGCGGGTGCTGAATGATTTCGGTGATCGGCTGCGCCGGGTAGCCGCTCAGCACGCCGACCAGCCCTTCGGGACTTCGATCGCCGGTGGCGTAGAAGTGGTCGAAGAGGATGCCGTCGTGAATCAGCGAATCGATATTGGGCGTCACGCCGCGCACTCCGCCGAGGCGCTCGACCACCTTGGACGAGAAGCTCTCCCACATGATCAGGATGACGTCCGGATGGCTGAGCCGCAGCAGTCGGCTCCTCGGAACTTCGCTGCTGGCGAGCAGACTGTCCGCAGTCCGCGTCGCCTCGGCGTCCGCCATGACGCGATACGGGTTGTCGGTCCGGTACGTGTTCCACCAGACCGAATCGAAGAAGTTCCACGCGACGTTGATCGCGGCCTGGTTCGCAAATGCATTGCGCGAGAAGTACACCGTACTCTGGGTCATCGGCATCTTCTGGATGCCGCCGCGACTGGGATAATACAGCAACCAGGTGAGCCCGCCGCACAGCACGAACGTCACGATTGCCACCGGAATACGCAGCGGTCCCCACGCGCGAATCCCCAGCCACAAGAGCTTGAGGAATGCCACCACACTGACCGTCGCCAGTGCGACCCAGATGACGAACAGCAGCGCCACCGGTGACGACGAGATGGACGCCATCATCTCCCGCGGCGTGTTGAAGTAGCGGAGAATCGCGGCATCTGCGTGGAAGCCCCACGCGCGGAACACTTCCATGTCGATCGCTGCCAACAGGGAGAAGCTCGTCAACGCGAGGATTGAAAAGACCAGGATGGCGCGCCCGGCGATCCGGGGCAGGAAGGCGGAGAAGGCGGCCAAGACGAAGGCGATCGCGGCGAGATACGACGACGATGCCACGTCCATCCTGGCCCCGTGCACCATGACTCCGACCACCGTCCCGAATCCGGCGCGCGCCGCCTCGGCGTGGTGATAGAGCAGGAATGACGCGCGCAGAAGGGCGAAGAACGCCATCCAGAACGCGAAATACCCGAAACAGAACTTGAGTCGGGCCGTCACGTCATGGCTTGATCGTGGCGCCGGTCAGCAGAGCAATGGCGCTCAGCGTAGTCTCCGCAGCGTTGAGGCCGAGCCGGAAATCCTTGTCCGAATAGGTGGAATAGACGTCGGTCGGCTGGTGCCATTGCGGATCCCAGCCGGTGCCGATCTGCGCCAACCGTTCATTCTCGCGCAACGAGATCGCCGGGATGAGGTCCTTGAACGGATCGGAGTCCGTATTGCTCATGTGGTCGCCGACTGCGGCAGGGTAGTCGAGCGCAAACTTTTCGTTGGCGGACCGGAAGAACCACGCCAGCTCCGCCGACTCGGCCGCCACGCGGGACGTGCCGGCGAACTCGATGTTCACGTCCGCTTCACGCCGCTGTTCGGGCGCCACCTTGCCGTCGGGACCCGGCATGCCGTGATCGAACATCATCATGTCGTGCTGGATCATCCCGAGCCACCTGGGCTCGGGATATTTCCCGGAACCCGCCGGGTCTTCCTTTCCCTGCAGATCCTTCCGCTGATCGACATAGGCGTGTGAGCCGTTGAGACCGGTCTCCTCGTTGTTCCAGAGCGCGAACCGGATCGACACGTCGGTCCGCACATCCGGCGCATTGAAAATCCGGGCGAGCTCCATCACCAGTGCGGCTCCTGATCCGTCGTCGTTGGCCGCGGCACCAAAGCCGTGACCGTCCATGTGCCCGCCCACGATGTACATCTCGTCGGGATGGGTGGTACCGATCTTGGTGCAGAAGACTTCCTCGCGCGGACCGGGAGTATCCGGTTCGGCGTCGATGCGCCGGAGCGCGGTATCCGGCTGCAACGACGGATCGGTGTTGACGCCCGTGGTGGTGCGGACACCCTTGAGCACGTTGCCGGCGCGGTCCACTGCGCCCGCCGCGTATGGCATCGGTACGCCGGCGGGGCGCAGTGCGGCGCGTGTCGAATCGCGCGGCACCAGTTGCCGCCGGGTGTAGTCGTAATGCACGCGCTCGGTATTGGTGCAGCCGTAACTCTCGAGCTGCGCTTCGATCCAGTCCACGGCGGCACGATTCCGCGCCGTGCCCTGACGACGGTCGCCAAATTGTGTCAGCCCCTTGACGGTTGCCTTGTATCGCTCGAGATCGAGCCGCGAGACAAGCTGGCGCACCACCGCCGGGTCGGCCACGGGCCGGAAGTGGATCGCCGTGGAATCCTGGGCGCGACTGGCTTGCGTCGCGCCGAGCGCCAATCCGATGACCAGACCGGCCAGCAGTCGAAGCTGCACAACACCTCCAGGTAGCTGTTGCGATTCGTGCCGTTGGCGGCTGACCGGCGATCTAGAAGCGGCGATCGTCGCGGTCGTCGTCGCCAATGTCCAGCGACATAGGGAAGAATAGTGAGGCGCGGACGGACGGATAGGCGACCTGCCACCCTCGGGCGTCGTGCCAGAGAATCCGGTTGAGCACCTCGCTCGGCGCGGCGTCCGGGATGTCAAACCGCATCCGTGCGGACGCCATTGCCGCGGTTCGCTGTGCGCCGTGTAGCGAACTCACCCGCGGGTTGACCTCATAGATCGACTGGGCGGGTTGCACGACGGAATACGGCGTGACGTCGGGCCGTTCTTCCGGCCCGATGAAGGAGTGGCCCAGGTCGGTGGCGGCGAGATCGAAGATGGAGAGCGCCGGCAATCCCAGCATCAACTCGATCGTCTTGAGCAACGATGGATGGTTGTAGAACGTCGAATCGACGCTACCGCGACGCGTGTAGGGACTGATCGCCAGCGCTACGGTGCGATGCCCATCGACGTGATCGACACCGTTCTGGGCGTCGTCCTCGACCACGAATATCGCCATCGAATTCCAGAATCGGCTGTGGCTCAGGCCGTCGACGACCCGACCGAGCGCCAAATCGTTGTCGGCGACGCAGGCCCTCGGCGTACACCAGCCTTCGGTCGTCCCCGCCGTGTGGTTGCTCGGTAACTGCAGGATCACGAGGTTCGGCATCGAATCCTGGCGCTGCCACTCGGCGAGGTGATCGAGAAAGATGTCGGCGCGCACCACATCCGGAATGTCGAGTGTCCACGTCGGGAAGTCGCGCACCAGCACCGCGTCGAGCGACGGAATCGGCGACGTGGCGCGGTAAGGCGGAACCCGCACCGGTGCGCCACCCGCGCGAAACGTGCGGTACTGATCGAGCAGATGTGCACGGCCAATCGCCCCGGAATCGTTGTGCTCCGGAGCAAATTCGCCGAAGACCGCGACGCTTCGATGCCGCGCAACCGCGGCGTCCCAGATGAATCCGCCATTGGAATACGCCAGCGGATCGGTTCCGTCATAGGGATAGCTGCGCCCTTCGTACAGCGGCCAGAGGGTATAGTCGGTTTCATTGGCCTGCGTGAGCCATTGATGGCCGTCGGCCGAGTTGCCACCGGACGCAAAGAGGCGGTCGAGCGTCACGAACTGTTCGGCAAGCGCATGAGAGTTGGGCGTCACGTCACGGCCGTACATCACCAGCGAGGTGTCGCCGTCGCCGCGGCCGAGATCGCCGAGTACCTGGTCGTAGGTGCGGTTTTCGCGGATGACGTACACGACGTGGGTGATCAAGGATGGTTCGCCGGTGCGCTCAGGCACTGCGCGCGCCGCGATCCCGCGCCGCGCGACGGCCGCGCTCGTGTGCGACGAAGCGAGCGGCAGGCGGTTGTTCTGCGAGACCGCGAGCGTGAACGCGGCGAGTTGCCCGGCGCTGGGGAGTTCCACGACGTTGACGGCGCCGCGCACCGCGTGCACATAGCGGCCAATCTTGCCTTCAGTGCGACCGGTGCCGGATCCGACGCCGAGCAACGTTCCGATCGCCAGCATCCGCCCATCGCTACTCACATCCAGCGTGGTGGGGTACCACGCGGTGGGAATCATGCCGCGCAGCACGGCGGCCGACGGTGCGGCACCGAGCTGATAGATCGCGACGGCATTGACGCCGCCGAGCGCGACGTAAAGCGTCGATCCATCGGGCGAAAGCGCCACGGCGGTGGGTGCGAGACCTGCGGCGCGAGTGGTGAATGGAGCGACCGCGATACTTCCGAGCAGCGAATCGCCGCGGCTGTCGATCACGGCGATGTCGTCGCTGTTTCCGTCGGTGACATAGGCGCGGTGGTGAGTTTCGTCCCACACGATGGCGGTAGGATGGCGTCCGACGGGAATTCGCCGCACGACTTCACCGCTCACCAGGTCGATGCGTGCAACGCTCCCCGGCGCGGCGATCCCACGCTGGTCAATCCGGACCGCTTCGGCGCGCGCTTCGCAGCATTGCGGCACGGCGCGATCTGTGGCGCCAGGCTTGGAACCCGCCAGTTCGGTGACCCACGCCGCAGCGCCGTCGGCCGAGACCGCTGCAGCGATCGGTGCGACGCCGAGCGGGATCGTGCGCACCAGCGTGCCGGAGTCGGCATCCACGACCGCGAGTTGATCGTCGGCGATGAGCGGGAGGACGGCAACCCGGTGTCCCGTTGAATTGGCATGCGCCGCCACGGCAGGTGCGCCGGCCATGTCGTGCCCGAATCCACCAAAGGTGCGTACCGAGTCTCCAGTAATCCTTCCGAGTTGCGCGATGTCCGCACTGGTACTCGATGTCCCCGCTGGGCGCGACGCGCCGGCAGGCACGCGTCCAACAGAGGACAGCAGGACCCCGCCGGAGACGCTGTCGGCAGTCAGTCCGTAAATCCCCGCTCGTCCGCGGATCGGGATGCGCGCGAGCACGCGATTGTCGGCCCATGCCATGCGATACACCGCGCCAGGAAGTCCTACCCATACTTCGCCGGCGCGCCCGAAGCGAAGACCGGTGACCCTCCCCTCGAATACCGACTGGACACCAGCGGGAGTGATGCGCTGGTTGGTCGCGATGACGCCAGGATCGGTCACGTTTCGTTCGGGAGGATGCTGCACGGCCTGGAGTAGCGCGGCGAGAACGATCAGCATCCCCAATGGTAGTCGCGTTATGTTCGCTGAACCATGAATCCGAACCGCCGTCTTGGGCGCTGGCTGGCGATCTGGGCCGGCATGCTCTTCCTGCTGATCCTGATCGGTGGTACCACCCGGCTCACCGAGAGCGGACTCTCGATCACCGAATGGAAGGTCGTTTCGGGCGTCGTGCCACCGCTGTCCACCGCGGCATGGAACGCCGAATTCGAGAAGTACCGACAGATTCCGCAGTACCAGGCGATTCACGCCGGAATGACGCTGTCGCAATTCAAGGGAATCTTCCTGTGGGAATACCTGCACCGGCTCTGGGCCCGGTTGGTCACGGTTGCCTTCGCGATTCCGCTGATCTGGTTCCTGGCTCGCGGGCAGGTACCGCGCGAGATGCGAGGGCGGCTCTGGCTCCTGCTCGTGCTGCTCGGAGCGCAAGGAGCGCTCGGCTGGTTCATGGTGTCGAGCGGATTGAGCGGACGAATCGAAGTGAGCCAGTACCGGCTCGCCGCGCATTTCGCCGCGGCACTGCTCATCTACGGTTCAACCGTCTGGATCGCGGCCGGATTCCTGAGCCAGCCGCGACCGGCAACGGATGATCAACCGCGCGTTCGCCGCGGCGCGATCGGTGTCACCGCGCTGGCCATCGTCACCGCGATTGCGGGATCGTTCGTCGCCGGGACGCGGGCGGGACATGCGTACAACACCTTTCCGTTGATGGCGGGCCACATTGTGCCGCCCGGTTATGCGGCACTGGCTCCGTGGTGGCGCAACCTGTTCGAGAACATCGCGGCGGTCCAGTTCGATCATCGGATCCTTGCATACCTCACATTGTTTTCAATCCTTGCGTTCTGGTGGTGGGCACGGAAGCGGGGACTTTCCGCCCCGGCTCGCCGTGCAGTCAGCATCCTGGCAGCGGTTGCCATCGCCCAGGTCGCGCTGGGAATCACGACGCTCCTGCTTGCGGTTCCGGTCGTCCTGGGCGTCGCGCATCAGGCCGGTGCCGTGCTGGTCGTGACGGCCGGGCTCCTGGTCACGCACGCCGTGCGGAGGTTGTAGCGACTCTCGATGTGTCACTTTCGCTGATAGCCGCATCTCCTCCCCGACCCAGAACCGGGAGAGACGATGTCCCGCTCCACGCTGGCCCTGCTTCTGCTCGCCGCCCCGATACCTCTCGCTGCGCAAGGATGGATCGATCTCGAGCGTCCCCAGGGGGAGTTCAGACCGGGCTCGCAGCTCGCGCGCGTGAGTTCCAGCGTGCATGCGACGATCGACGGTCGCGTCGCACGATTCGAGGTGGAGGAACGATTCCGCAACACCGGGAATGGGATCGCCGAGGGGACCTATCTCTATCCGCTGCCGGCCGAAGCGGTATTCAGCGATTTTTCGCTCTACCAGGGTGAGCGCGAGCTCAAGGGCGAGATGATGGCAGCCGATCAGGCACGCAGCATCTACGAAGGGATCGTTCGCCGGCTTCGCGACCCGGCGCTGCTGACGCTGGTCGGACACGGCCTGATTCGCGCCCAGATCTTTCCGGTACAACCGGGAGAAACCCGGACCGTCACGTTGCGATTCACCGAGCTGCTGGGGAGCGAAAGCGATGCTCTGCGTCTGCGCTACGCGGCGGGAGATCGCGGCGACGCGCCGGTCACGATGACCGTGGACGTTCACCGCGAGACCGATTTCGCCACGCCGTATTCGCCGACACATCAGCTCACCGATGATCGACGGGACGGCAATCTGCGCATCAGCGTGACTCCACCGATCCACGGCGACGTCGACGTGGTGCTCCCATTCCGTCACGGCCTGGTCGGCGGCACCGTGCTGACGCACGCCGAGCCCGGCGATGACGGATTCGCCTTGCTCTTTCTGGCGCCGCCCGCCGCGGCAGGCGCCAATGAAGTCACCGTGGGCCGCGATCTCACGCTGGTGCTCGATATTTCCGGATCGATGAGCGGGGAAAAGATCGATCAGGCCAAGACCGCGCTGTTGCAGGCGCTCGGCTCGCTGCGATCCCGCGATCGATTCCGGCTGATCGCGTTCAGCAGCGCTGTCCACCAGTTCCGCGAAGGATTCACGCCGGCGACCAGTAGTGAATTGACGGATGCGCGGGAGTTCGTTGACGGGCTGGAGGCGGGCGGCGGGACCAACCTGGCCGGCGCAATTGACGTCGCGCTCGACCTCCCGACCGACGCCCAACGGTTGCCGATGGTCATGCTGCTCACCGACGGGATTCCCTCCGTGGGCGAAGAAGCTCCTGACCGGATCGCCGCAGCGGCCGCTGCGCACATCGGGCGGGCGCGGATCTTCACCGTCGGCGTGGGACACGATGTCAACACGTACCTGCTGGATCGCCTCGCGGTGGACGGACGCGGCAGCGTCACGTATGTCGCGCCAGGCGCCAGCGTCGGGGACGCCGTCGGCACCCTGCTCGGCAAGTTGTCGCGCCCGGCGCTCACCGATCTTCGCATCGTCGAGGCGCCGGTGCGTTTCCAGGAGCAGGCGCCGCAAGTCCTCCCGGACCTTTTCTACGGCGAGGAACTGGTGGTGCTGGCGCGCTACCGCGGCGAGGGAAGTGGACCGGTGGTGATCGAAGGCACCCGCAACGGGCGGCGTGAACGCTTCACGATCGAGGGGCAGTTCGGCCGCCGTTCTCCCGAGAACGCCTACATCCCGCCGCTCTGGGCGGCACGCCGGATCGGCGAGCTCACTCGCCAGATGCGTCTCGAGGGCGCAAGTCCGGAGCTGGTTGCCGCGGTGCGCGACCTTGGGCTGCGGTATGGCATCCTGACCGAGTACACCTCATATCTCGTGCAGGAGCCGGGCGCGCTCGCTGCCGGGCGTCCCCTGCCGGCGCCAATGGCTACCGGAAGCGCCATGTCACGACAGATGACCGGTGAACGAGCCTTCGACGCTGCCAAGTCGAGCGCCAGCCTGACCGCAACCAGCACCCTGCAATCGGCAGACATGGCGGTGAGTGGACGATTGGACGAGATGCGCGCCAACGCGGGCGCACCGGTGGAGATCCGCCGCGCCGGCGGCCGACTGCTGGCCCTGCGCGATGGCATCTGGACCGATCTCGCCCCCGCCGACAGCGCCCTCGCACGGAAGTCGATCGCCCCGTTCAGCCCCGCATATTTCGACCTTGTCGCCGCTCGTCCCGCGCTCAAGGCAGCGCTGGCGGTGGGACGATCCGTCTCGCTCACCGGGCGGCGGGTGCGGCTGGTCGTCGCCGACAATGGCGCCACGGAGTGGGCCCCAGGGGAACTGGATCGTTTCCTGCAAGAGTTTGACGGTCGATGACCGGACCGGTTGGGGCACTCTTCACGGAGTATCACGCATCGCTCGTGCGCATGCTGTACCGGCGCACGGGCGACCGCGATCGTGCGGAAGAGCTCGCGCAGGAGACCTTTGCGCGCGCCGTGGCGTCGCCGCCGCGCAATCCGCGCTCGTGGCTCTTCGCGGTGGCCCTCAACCTGGTGCGCGAACAAGGGCGCACCGCCATCCGGCAAGACCGTCGCCTGGTGCTTTACAAGGCGGAGCAAGTGGCACACACCATCTCACCGGACGAAGAGCTCGATCACAGCGAAACGGCCGCCCGGGTGCGGCGGGCCCTCGACGTGCTGACCGAGCGCGACCGCGAAGCGCTGCTGCTCAAGGTCGAAGGATTCAGTTACGACGAGATCGCGGCGACGCTCGGTCTCGCGAGAGGCGCAGTCGGAACCACGCTGGCGCGCGCGCGCCGGCGACTGATGGACGCGTATCGCGCCGTGGAGGAGACGAAACATGCGGCATCTTGATTCTGGCCTGCTCAACGAGTTGCTCGACGGAGAGATTCCGTCGGCGGAACTGCCGCTGATCCAGGCGCACCTCGCGGCGTGCGAGGAATGCCGGGCGCGACTCGCGGCCGAACGCCGGCTGGCGGAGGACGCAGCCGGACTGGTCGCGACGATCGAAGTTCCGGACGTCCCCGGTCATGATGCTCCATTGCCGGCCGCGACCCCGGCTCCGGCAATCGCCCCTCGGCGGCCATGGATCCCGCCGCTCGCGTGGGCAGCCACGGTCCTGCTTGCGGTGGGGATCGGCTACACCGCCCGCGACAGGGTACCCAAGCGTGGATCGCCACCAGTCAGTACCGTTGCTGCGGCCCCCGTCGCTCCCGCGATCACGGCGAAGATTCCGCTGCCACCGACGGCCGAATCCAGCACCGTCGCGGCCACGCCGGTCCCGGTTGTCGTTCGTCATCGACCGCTGCCGCCGCGGCAAGCAACGACCACGTTGGCCCAGGCTCCTGACGATTCGTCGGCTCGCGAGCAGAATGCCGGCGCACGCACCGACGTCCGCGACGAACTCGCCACCAGAGTTGCGGGCGGTGCGCCGGCGCCCGCCCCCTCGAATGCTGCGAGCAACGCGGTCATCGCCGCGAAGTCGGCAGGATCGCGCTCCGATTCGACCAACCGCGCTGTCGGCCGGTTGCCGGCACCCGGGTCAGCCCGGCTCACCGGCTCACTCGACCTCGCCCGACACCGCGACGAGCTCGCCAATGCCAACTTCGTCGAGACGCGGCAGCGGGTTGACAGCAGTGCCGCGGCGGCAGAACCGATCACTCTTTCCGATGCGATTCGCCGACTCGGCGGCACTCTCCGGTTGATCGACGGGCGGGTCCCGCTCCGGCTCGAATGGCGAGATCCATACGTACGAGTCGTCTACCCGGCGGGATCCGGTGAACTGGTGTTGCAGCAGCAGTTGATCGACGGACGCGTGGTCTTCCAGCTGGTCGCACCCTCCGGATTTCCGGCAGACTCGCTGCTGCGGCTCAAAGCTCGTATCAAGGAGTAGCCACTAGCCGGCGATCGAATTCCGTGGCACCATTCGCTGCATGAGCAACGACAGGGTGCCCCGCCGCGAATTCGTGAAACGCTCGGCGACGGCACTCGGCGCGGCCGGCATCACGTCGCTGCCGCTCTCCGAGGCGCTCGCCGAGCCGGCTGAATCTTCCGCAGCGACGCCGACTCCTCGCACCTATAACGGGAGGTATTCGGGCGCGCGACTCAATCGAGTCGCCTTTCCGATGGGCGGATTCGGCGCCGGGATGATCTGCCTCGAAGGAACGGGCGCGCTCACCGAAGTGTCGATCCGCAACCGCGCCGACGTGTTCAACGAACCGGGAATGTTCGCCGCGATCTGCGTGCTCGGACGAACCAACGTTGCGCGAGTCGTCGAAGGACCGGTTCCCGGATGGAAAGTGTTCGGCGCTCGGGGCACCGCGCAGGGGAGCGGCGGATCGCTGGGCCTGCCGCGATTCGCGCACGCATCGTTCGAGGCACGCTTCCCGTTCGGCATGGTGTCGCTCTCCGACGAATCCATTCCACTCGCCGTCGAGATCACCGGCTGGAGTCCGTTCACACCAGGTGATGCCGACAGCTCGAGTCTTCCTGTTGCCGGAGTGGAGTACCGATTCAGCAATCGGTCGCGGCGGCAGCTGAAGGCGGTGTTTTCGTTCAACACCCGGAACTTCCTGCCGCAGAGCGGGGACGACCGGCGCGGCGTACGCGACGCGAACGGCGGGTTCACGATCTGGACCGCGGGGGCCAAACCCGAAGAACCCTGGCGCGATGCAGCGTTCACCGTGGCAGTTGACGATCCCGGCGTGCGGGTCAACCCCGCCTGGTTTCGCGGCGGGTGGTACGACCCGCTCACGATGGCGTGGAAGGATGTCGAGTCCGGCGCGGCCGTCTCGCGTCCGCCGATTACCGAGGGAGAACCGTCGCCGGGCGCATCACTCTACGTACCATTCGAGCTGGCGCCTGGCGCCAGCCAGACGATCACGGTCCGCCTGGCGTGGCACGCTGGTCATACCAACCTGCGCGAAGGAACCGATCCGCCGGGCACCCCGCCGCCGAGTCCGGAGGAGAAGTACTATCGCCCATGGTATGCGGGGCGATTCGCCGACATTGACGCGTTGGCGGCGTTCTGGAGCCAGCAGTATCACGACCTCCGGCGGCGTAGCCAGGAGTTTTCGACCTGTTTCTACGACACCACCCTCCCACCGGAAGTCATCGAGGCAGTCGCGGCCAATCTCGGCATCCTCAAGTCGCCGACGGTGCTCCGGCAGATCGACGGCCGCTTCTGGGCGTACGAGGGGAACGCCGACTCGAACGGCTGCTGCGGCGGGAGCTGCACGCACGTATGGAATTACGCGCAGGCGGTTCCGCATCTCTTTCCGTCGCTCGAGCGCACGCTGCGCGAGACCGAATTCCGGGTCTCGCAGAACGAGCGCGGCCATCAGCAATTCCGGAGCGCGCTGCCGATCCGGCCGGAGGTGCACGACTTCCATGCCGCCGCCGACGGCCAGCTCGGCGGAATCATGAAGGTCCATCGGGAATGGCGTATCAGCGGCGACACCGCCTGGTTGCGAAGCCTCTGGCCCAAGGTGCGAGCCTCGCTCGAGTATGGCATCGCCACCTGGGATCCGGATCACAAGGGCTGGGTCGAGGAGCCGCACCACAACACGTACGACATCGAGTTGTGGGGCCCGGACGGCTTCTGCACCAGCTTCTATCTCGGTGCCCTGCAGGCCGCGGTCACCATGGGAACCGCGCTGGGAGACGACGTCTCGTCCTACGCAACGCTGCTTGCCGCCGGGTTCGAGCGCGCCAACCGCGAGCTCTTCAACGGCGAGTACTACATCCAGAAGGTCGAGTGGAAGACGCTTCGCGCCGGCCGCGCCGACGACAAGGACGACATTTACGGACTGCGCTCATACTCGCCCGAGGCCCGCGCACTCTTCGAAACGGAAGGACCGAAATACCAGTACGGCAGCGGCTGTCTCTCCGACGGCGTGATCGGCGCATGGATGGCGCTGGTCTGCGGGCTCGGCCAGGTACTCGACGCGAAGTCCGTGGAGAGCCATCTGGTCGCGGTGCATCGCTACAATCTCCGGACCAACCTCTCGTCGCACGCCAATCCGCAGCGGCCGAGTTACGCGCTGGGCAACGAGGGCGGCTTGCTGCTCTGCAGCTGGCCTCGTGGGGGCGCACTCTCACTGCCCTTCCCGTATTCGGATGAAGTGTGGACCGGAATCGAGTATCAGGTCGCTTCCCATCTGATGCTGATGGGACGCGTGGCACACGGGCTGGAGATCGTGCGGACCTGTCGTGACCGGTACGACGGCAGGGTGCGCAATCCGTTCGACGAATACGAGTGTGGGCACTGGTACGCGCGGGCGCTGTCGTCGTACGCACTGCTGGAGGGACTCACCGGTGCGCGCTACGACGCCGTTGATGGCGTGCTGCACCTCAAGCCCCGCATCCCCGGGGATTTCCGCTCCTTCCTTGCCACGGCCACCGGCTTCGGAACGGTCGGCGTGCGCGGCGGCAAACCATTCCTCGACGTGCGATCGGGTCGGATCGACGTGAAGGAAATCAGGTACTCGGCGGCGTAACGCCGTCGCGGTGCGTCGGCTCCGGACGCCCGGGACGAAACGCCTCGACATGGATCAACTCGATCGGTGCACCTGATTCAAGTGTCGCGGAGCGTATGGCATCGCGCAGCGCGGCCTCCAGCCGCGCCGGCGCTCCTTCCGCTCGCAAGTTGACCACGAGTTCCGCCTCGGCAACCGGATCGGAAAGTGTCACTCCGAGTTCCGCGACGATGTCATTGCGCGCCAGGTTGATCGTGCCGACTCCGCTCGCGGTCGCGAGCGTCATCTTGAGGTGTGCGATCTGGCTGGCTTCAGCCGCAAGCCGCTGCTGCAGGTCACCGGTGAGCCGCTCGAGCAGCAGGTTGCCGTCGACCGGCGTGGCAGACCGCACCGCCGCCGTGGCGTTGAGCCAGCCGAGCTGTGCCTCGCCTGCCGCATAGCGGTCGTAGTCCACGGTCATCGCAGCTCGCGGCACCTGCTGACCGAACACGATCCGTCGGAACCACGCATCGAGTCCGATTCCGCGCCGGGATGACACCGCGTGAATCTCCGCCAGCGGGAACTCTTCGGCGAGCTGCTCGCGCAACGCCGAGAGGTCACTGACTTCCAGGAGTTCGCACTTGGTCACCACGATGAGATCTGCCTCTTCCAGCTGCTTCTGATAGATGTATTGAACGTTGGCCGAAAAGGTCGCGCCCGGCTCGAGCCCGAAGGCTCGCTGGGCGCGGATCGGGTCAACCAGCACACTGAGCGGCGCCACGGTGCAGTCATCGCTGAAGAGCCGGCGCCACGGATAAGTGACCGTCGCCGCGAGATCGGTGCAGCTTCCGACTGCCTCGGCGACGAGCACGTCCGGACGCATGGTCGCACGAAGCCGCTTCGTCGCATCGACCAGGTCATCGAAGCGACAACAGAAGCAGCCGCCGGGGATCTCCTCGGTCGTGAAGCCACACGCCCGCATCAGCCGCGTGTCGACCAGATTCTCTCCCTGGTCATTGGTGATGAAGCCGGCGCGGATCCCCTGGTCGTCGAGCCAGTGCGCCAGAGCGATCATCGCCGCCGTCTTGCCAGCGCCGAGAAAGCCTCCCATCAGGATGATGTGCGGTCGGTGGTGGTTCATGATCGGCGGTTCGGTGTTGGTATCCTGCGCTACCGCACGTACAATACGAGATCTCTTCCCGCTGGATAGTCCCCGAATCGACCGGACCCCGCACCCGGAGCCGACATGTCCCGGAAACGAGCGGCGATCGAGCGCGACATCGTTCTCGTCGCCAGTGGCGACTCGCGCCTGCCGGCCAATCAGGCGTGCTGGCCCGCGCAGCAGGCGCTCGAGGCAATGGTCGACCGGGTCTTCGCCGAGCACGGGCGGAAGGTCGTGCGAGGTCATCCGGATGATGCTGACCGCGGTCATGGTTTCATCGACGGTCAGGCGCACGGCATGGCAGTATTCCGCAGCATCGATCCGGAGGCTCCCCTCATCGTGGCGGAGTCGTGCTGGCAGTACACCAGCAACGTGCTTGCCGGCCTCAGCAAGCATCGCGGCCCGATCCTCACGCTCGCCAACTGGAGCGGGCAATGGCCGGGACTGGTCGGGCTCCTCAATCTCAATGGGTCCCTGACCAAGGCCGGCATCCGCTACAGCTCGATCTGGAGTGAGGAATTCACCGACGCCTTCGCGCGCGACGCGATCGCGCAATGGCTGACGACCGGCCGCATCGAACACGATCGTTCCCACGCCCGCAAGTTCACCGATGAGCTCATCCCCGCCGATCTCCGCGCCGATGCCAACCGTGGTGCTGAACTCGGCGATCAGCTGGTTCGCGATCAGGCCATTCTCGGCGTGTTCGACGAAGGCTGCATGGGAATGTTCAACGCGATCATCCCTGATCACTTGTTGCACCGCACCGGATTGTTCAAGGAACGCTTGAGCCAGAGTGCGCTCTTCGCCGCGATGCAGGGAGTACCAGCCGCCCGGGCGCAGGCGCACTACGCCTGGCTGCGCGCCAAGGGCATGCGCTTCGAACTGGGCACCAATGAAGCGACCGAACTCACCGCACGTCAGGTGCTCGAGGGGCTGCGGATGTATGACGCTGCAGTCCACCTGGCACACGACTTCGGATGCACGGCGATCGGCATTCAGTACCAGCAAGGGCTCAAGGACACCTGCGTCGCCTCGGACCTTGCCGAAGGACTGCTCAACAATCCCGATCGCCCGCCAGTGCGCAACGATGGTGGTGCGGTGCTCTTCGAGGGCCGCGCCGTTCCGCATTTCAACGAAGTGGACGAGTGTGCCGGTGTCGATGCGGTGATCACGGACCGCGTCTGGAGCGACATGGGACTCGATCCCTCGAACACGCTGCACGATGTGCGCTGGGGTGCGGTTGTCCAGGAGAGGGGGATCGATGAATTCGTCTGGGTCTTCGAGATCTCCGGCGCAGCGCCCGCTTCTCATTTCATCGATGGTTACGCGGGAGCCATCGGCGAGCGACAACCGCCGATGTACTTCCCCAAGGGAGGCTCCACGCTCAAGGGCGTCAGCCGGCCGGGCGAACTGGTCTGGAGCCGGATCTATGTCGCGAACAACGGCCTGCACATGGATATCGGTCGCGGCGGAGTCGTGAAGCTCAGCGAGCAGGAAACGACTCGCCGCTGGGAAGCAACCACGCGGCAGTGGCCGATCATGCATGCGGTGCTCTACGGCGTGTCGCGCGATCAGCTGATGGCCAAGCATCAAGCCAATCACATCCAGGTGGTCTACGCGCCCGATGCTGCGACGGCACGGCAGGCGCTGATTCGCAAGGCATGCATGGCGCAAGCGATGGGGTTGACCGTCAACCTCTGCGGTGACATCGAGGCCACCCTCGACCAGCATCAGGCGCCCGAGCATCGTACGTGACCGCAGGTCCCGGCGACGGCGCGGTGCTGATCGACGCCCGCCGCGTGGGCAAGCAATACGCCTCCGTCCGCGCCCTTGCCGATATCGACTTCGAACTCAAGAGCGGCGAAGTGCACGCGCTGATCGGCGAGAACGGCGCCGGCAAGTCGACGCTGGTCAAGATTCTCTGCGGGGAAATCGGAGACTACACCGGAGACGTTGCGGTGAAGAATGTGCCGCGCCGGTTCGCGTCGCCGCGCCAGGCGCTGGCCGCTGGTATCGCGGTGATCCCGCAGGAACTGCAACTGGTTACCTCGCTATCGGTCGCCGAAAACATCCTGCTCGGCCGCGAACCGCGCGGACCGGGCGGTTTCGTGGACCGCGTGGCGATGCATCGCGTTGCGACTGAGCTGCTGGCGGCTATCGAGACGCCCGGGATCGATCCGACGCAGCTCCTCGGTTCGCTCGACGCCGCCAACCGTCAGCTGGTCGCCATTGCTCGCGCGCTGTCGTTCAATGCGCGGTGCCTGATCATGGACGAGCCGACGTCGTCGCTCGGAGCGGCCGAAACCGCGCATCTTGCCCATGTCGTCCGTCGGCTGACCGCTGGCGGTACCGGTATCGTCTACGTCTCGCACCAGCTCGATGAGGTGTTACGTCTCGCCGACCGCGTCACGGTACTGCGGGATGGACGGCACATCACGACGCGACCCGCCAGCAGTCTGACCGAGAACGAGCTGGTGCGATTGATGTGCGGCCGCGAGATCGTCCGCGGTTCGCTGATTCCGGTGGCGGAACGGGCGCCGGAAGTGCTCCGCGTCGACAAGGTCAGTGTCGCCGATCCCGCGCGTCCCGGAGGCTGGAGGCTTCGCGACGTCTCCTTCACGGTGCGTCGGGGAGAGATCGTCGGCCTCGCCGGACTCATCGGTGCGGGACGCACCGATCTGCTGCTGGCGCTGGTCGGCGGTCTCGATCGCGCAGTGACGGGGAGCGTCGTCGTGAACGGCCAACCGTACGCGCCGACGACTCCTGCGGCTGCGCGCGATGCCGGTCTCGTGATGCTTCCGGAGGAGCGCAAGGCGAGCGGGATCTTTCCCGACCTCGGCGTCGACCGGAACATCACCATCTCGGCGTTGCATCGTGTGGCCAGCTGGGGATGGGTGAGTCGGCGGGTAGAGCGGAGCGCCGCGACGCGGATGATCTCCGATACCGGCGTTCGCGCAGCGAATCCGCGGGTGCCGATCGCAACGCTCAGCGGCGGCAATCAGCAGAAAGCGCTGCTGGCGCGCTGTCTCTTTGCTTCACCCACGGTCTTGCTCCTGGACGAGCCGACGCGTGGCGTCGATCTGGCGGCCAAGGCCGAGATCTACGCCGAATTGCGCGCGCTGGCGGCGCAGGGGTTTGGCGTGGTGCTTTGCTCCTCGGAGATGTCCGAAGTATTGACCCAATGCCACCGGATCCTCGTCTTTCGCGCCGGACAGGTTACCGCGGCGTTCGATCGCGACGAGGCAACAGAGGAACGGGTGCTCGCCGCAGCAACCGGTCAGACGGCTGATGCGGGTGCGCAGGAACCTGTTCCGTCGCCGCCCGGCAGCGGCGGTACTCCACCGGGACGCCGATGGCGCGATCGCATCCTCCGGTTCGCCGGCGTCTTCGGACTCGTCGCCGTGCTCATCCTCGCCATCATCACATCGCCGGTCCGCGGCGGTCACATCGTTTTCGTGGATCCCGGCAATCTGGCGGATATTCTGCGGCAGGTTTCCGAAAAAGGAATTCTTGCCGTCGGGATGACGGCGGTGATCATCTCCGGCGGGATCGATTTGTCGGTCGGGTCGGTGCTGGCCGTCGGCGCCACGCTGAGCGCGTGGCTCTGGATGCGGGAAGGAATGGGGCTGGCCCCGTCGATTGCCGTCGTCGTCCTCGCGGGAGCACTCTGGGGACTGCTCAACGGCGTGGTCATCGCGCGATGGCGACTCCCGGCGTTCATCGCGACGCTCGCCACGATGAGTGCCGCGCGCGGCGCGGCGCGCTACCTGAGTGACGGCGCCGCGATTCCGCTCGGCTTCGGGCCGGGTGGCGCGCCGTCGGCGGTGCGGCGGATCGCCGGACCTCTCCTGCCGTACGTCCCGGTACCCGCGCTGATCTTCGCCGGGACCGCGCTCGCCATGCATTTCTATCTGGCGCGAACCCGCGGAGGACGCTATGTCTACGCCATCGGCGACAACGAGGCGGCCGCACGGCTCGCGGGTGTCCGGGTCGCGTGGCACAAGGCCAGCGTCTATGTCATCTGCGGCGCCTTGGCTGCCATCGCCGGCCTGGTGCACGCCGCGCAACTCGAGCAAGGCAACCCGAATGACGGGGTGGCCTACGAGCTCGATGCCATCGCTGCAGTGGTCATCGGCGGTACCACGCTCAGCGGCGGGATCGGGACGGTCGGCGGTACCATCGTCGGTATCCTGATCATCGGTGTGATCAACAATGCAATGGGACTCAACAACGTCGATGCCAACCTGCAGCTCATACTCAAGGGCGTCATCATCCTGGTCGCTGTCTGGTTGCAGCGCCGTCCGTCTGCGACGTAGCGCCAGATTCGCGGCATTGCTGCTGCTCGCTGGCCTGGCCGTCGGCTGCGGGCGCCAGCACCGGGCGAAGTACCTGATTGGTTTTTCGCAGGCGAATCTGGGCGAGCCCTGGCGCGTGGCCATGAACGCCGAAGTCGCGGCGCGGGCGAAGGACTTTCCCGACATGGAAATCGTCTACGCCGACGCGCAGCAGGACAATGCCAAGCAGGTGGCCGACGTGGAGAATTTTCTCCGCCAGCGGATCGACCTGCTGATCATCTCGCCCAACGAGGCGAAACCGCTTACGCCGGTGGTCCAGCGGGTGTTCGCGGCACACATCCCGGTGATCGTCCTCGATCGCGAGATCGAGGGCAATACCTACACCACTTTCATCGGTGCCGACAATCGCGCCATTGGTCGTGCCGCAGGCCACTTCGCCGATTCGATCCTCGGCGGGCACGGCAATATCGTCGAGATCAAGGGGCTGCCCGGGTCCACCCCGGCCCGCGACCGGAGCGATGGATTCCGTGAGGCCATCGCCAATTCGCCCGGGCTGCACATCATCCACGATCCGGTGGCCAACTGGCTGCGCGAGGAAGCGATGGCGCAGATGGAATCGGCGATGCAGGCGCACGAGAAGATCGACCTGGTCTACGGTCACAATGACCCGATGGCGATCGGTGCGTATCTCGCGGCCAAAGCCAAGGGGCGCGACAAGGAAATGAAATTCATCGGCATCGACGGTTTACCCGGGCTGGATGGCGGCCGACAGGCGGTCAGGGACGGCAAGCTGTCGGCCACTTTCGTCTATCCGACCGGTGGCAAGCAGGCGGTGGAAATCGCGGACAGCATTCTGCGCGGCAAGCCGGTTCCGCACCGGATCACGCTGCCGACCCAACGGATCACGCAGTAGCCTGTCATTGACGAGCCGCCCACACCCACGAGGACGCAATCATGTTCCGTCGCAACTTCCTCCATTCGATCGCCGGCGCCGCCGCGATTCCCACCGCGTCCCACATTGCCGATCCGTTCGCCGAACGTGCTGCTGCAGGAACCGACTGGGTCCCTCCGTACGCGCGGCTGCAGCGATATCGTTCCCGGAAGCAGGGGAGCTACGATGTCAGCGGCGGCAATGACGACTCGTGGCCGATCAAGGCCGGTGCCGAACGGGAGATCTTCCGCGCCACCGGTGCCGGTGTCATCAGCCATATCTGGTTCACCATCGCGGCCGATTCATTGCATCTCAAGGAACTGGTCCTTCGCGCCTACTGGGATGGCAGTGCCAAGCCGAGCGTCGAGACGCCGATCGGCGATTTCTTCGGACTCAATCTCGGTGACTACGTCATCTTCGAGAGCCAGTATCTCGCGTGCTCGCCCGGGCAGTCGCTCAACTGCTACTTCGCCATGCCGTACCGCAGCGGCGCACGTCTCACGGTGACCAACGAAGGGAAGCGCGACGTCGGCGCGTTCTACTCGAACATCGATTATCTCGAAGCCGACTCGATTCCGGACGACGCCCTGTATTTCCACGCCCAATACCGTCAGGCCGCGCCGAACGTCGCGCAGCACCTCCCCAACGGGAAGAATCTCGATGGCGCCACCAACTACGTGTTCTGCGAGACGCGCGGCCGCGGCCAATTGATGGGTGTCACGCTCGGCGTGATTCAGACCGCCGAATACTGGATGGGCGAAGGTGACGAGATGATCTTCGTAGACGATCCGGGCAAGCCGATCATCAATGGCACCGGAACCGAAGACTACTTCCTCGGGAGCTGGGACTTCGGCGGCCGCATGGGAGCGCAGTCTTTTTCGCATCATCAGTACGGCGCGCCCCTGATCCAGAGCGCCGAAAAGGTAGGTGGACGGTACTGCCTCTACCGGTTCCATGGTGACAACCCGGTCACCTTCAACACGTACATGAAGCACACCATCGAACACGGCCACGCCAATGATCGCGCCGACAACTTCTATTCCTGCGCCTTCTGGTATCAGGACCGGCCGTATACCGACTTCCCAGTGCTGCCACCGGTCAACCAGCGGCTGCCGCGAGTCAACGGCTAGCGTTGCCGCGCGGCACGTTCAAGCAGGAGGGCGCGCTCGCGGAGATTCCGGGTCAGTGCAGCGGCGCGCTCGAATTCAATGCGCGCCGCTTCGTTGCGTCCGAGCCTGGCCAGCAGATCCCCGCGAATCGCGGGCAGGAGGTGGTAGTCCTTGAGCGTGGGTTCATTCGTGAGCGCATCCAGCAGTTCGAGCCCGGCTGCGGGGCCGGAGGCCATCGACACGGCGACCGCGCGATTCAACGCGACGATCGGCGACGGCAGAACCAGGAGCAATAGGTCGTAGAGCGCCACGATGCGTTCCCAGTCGGTATCGGCGGCTACCATCGCGCGGGCGTGGCACGCGGCGATCGCCGCCTGCAGCACGTACGGACCGGCCTCGCCCGTTCTCTCCGCACGCTCCAGCGCCGCGAGTCCGCGCTGAATAAGGAGCCGGTCCCAGCGGGTCCGGTCCTGATCGAGTAACAGGATTGGCTCTCCCTCCGGGCCGAGGCGAGCGCGCATCCGCGACGCCTGTATCTCCATCAGTGCGACCAGCCCGTGAACTTCCGCTTCTTCCGGGGCCAGTTCGGCGAGAATGCGGCCCAGCCGCAGTGCGTCTTCGCAGAGCGCCGGCCGGACCCAATCGTCGCCTCCCGTGGCAGAGTAGCCCTCGTTGAAGATCAGATAGACGACTTCGAGCACCGACGCGAGACGCCCGCGCAATTCATCGCCCCGCGGCACCTCGAACGGCACACCCGCATCGCGCAACGTCTTCTTGGCTCGGACGATTCGCTGGGCGATGGTCGGTTCGGTCGCGAGAAATGCGCGGGCAATCTCCTCCGTCGTAAGGCCGCCGAGAAGCCGCAGCGTCAGCGCAACGCGGGCCTCCGTCGACAGTACCGGGTGACACGTGGTGAACACCAGTCGTAGCAGGTCGTCGCCGATGTCATCGTCGAGAGCGATATCGAGGTCCGGAGCACGAGCCTGCTCTGCTTCAAGTTCGTGGCACAGCTG
>JBOHRY010000325.1:0-5069 GCA_050732955.1 Gemmatimonadales bacterium
GCCATGGACCTGTGCGCGCAGGGCGTCGGACTTCCGCTCCTGCTTCGTTTTTCCGACATGCTCAAGTCCCGCATCGCGGAGCTGGCCAAGCGCTTCGCCGCGGCGATCGAGGACTTCGGCTACGACGGCACATACACCACGGTCTACCCGGTCAAGGTCAATCAGCAGCGGCACGTCGTCCAGGAAATCGTGGAGTTCGGGGCGCAGCACGGTGTCGGGTTGGAGTGCGGCTCCAAGCCGGAACTGATGGCGGTGCTCGGCTTGACCGAGAGCACCAGCAACCTGATCGTCTGCAACGGCTACAAGGACGAGGAGTTCATGCGGCTGGCGCTGATCGGTCAGCAGCTCGGACATACCGTCCTGATCGTGCTGGAGCAGCTGAACGAGCTCGACGTGCTGCTGCGCGTGGCCGACGAGATGGGCATCGAGCCGACCGTCGGGGTTCGGATCAAGCTGGCGACCGAAGGCTCGGGCCGCTGGGCCAAGAGCGGCGGTGAGAAATCAAAGTTCGGCCTGTCCGCGGTGGAGCTGGTCCGGCTGCTCGACAAACTGCGCGACGCGGGCAGGACCCACCTGCTCAAGCTGGTGCACTTTCACCTGGGCAGCCAGGTCACCGACATCCGGTTCGTGAAGACCGCCCTCGAGGAGGTGGGGCGGTACTACGTCGAACTCCGCAAGATGGGCTTCGATATCACGCATGTGGACGTCGGCGGCGGGCTGGGTGTGGATTACGACGGATCGCGCACCACGCGTCCCGCGTCGATGAACTACACCATGCGCGAGTATGCCAACGACGTGGTGTATACCATCGGCGGCATATGCCGGACCGAGAATGTACCGATGCCGGCGCTGATCTCGGAGTCGGGTCGCGCTGTGACGGCGCACCATTCGCTGCTGCTGATCAACGTCATCGACTGCGAATCGCAGTTCGAGCCGCAGCCGGTCGCGCTGGGAGAGGATGCCCAGCCGCTGCTGATCGAGATGAAGGAGAACCTCGACACGCTCAGCGTCGACCGGATCGACGAGGCGTTTCACGACGCCGTGTTCGCCAAGGGACGTGCCCAGGAATACTTCGCCAGCGGGGTGTATTCACTGCGCGACCGCGCCGACGCCGAACAACTCTACCTGACGACCCTCAACGCCCTCGCGGCCACGATGGGCGAGGACCGGGCCAGCTACCCGGAAATCAGCACCCACCTGGAGTCCGCGCTGGTCGACCGGTATTTCTGCAACTTCTAGCTCTTCCAGTCGCTGCCGGACAACTGGGCGATCGACCAGCTCTTTCCGATCATGCCGATTCACCGGTTGTGCGAAGCGCCGTCGCGGCGCGGCACGATCCAGGACGTGACCTGCGATTCGGACGGCGTCATCGACCGGTTCGCCGGCGGCAGGAAGGGAAAGGCGTCGCTCGAGCTCCATCCCTGGCGCGAAGACGAGCCGTACATTCTGGGGATCTTCCTGACCGGCGCGTATCAGGAGATCCTCGGCGACCTCCATAATCTCTTCGGCGATACCAACGCGGTGCACGTCCGGCTCAAGGACGGGGGCTATGAGATCACCGACCTGGTGCACGGCGACACGGTGACCGAGGTGCTGACCTACGTGCAGTTCCACGCGTCGGACCTGCTGGCCACTTTCCGGCGCAAGGTCGGCCACGCCTCCGGACTGTCGCGACAGGATGCGAATGCGTTCATCGCGGACTACGTGGCGGGGCTGGAGGGGTACACCTACCTCGAGGGTGATCTGCCGGAGTAGTTCCTCGACTGCGCAGCGGCCCATGGCCGCTGCTCCGCTCGGAGTGACAACGCCCCGAGCGAACCATCGTCGCAATGGCGGAATCGCGGGCGCCTGATTCGGGGTTGTCATCCCGAGGGACGCCATCGCGGAGCGATTTGTCGAGGAACGTTGCGCCGCCCGCCAGCCGACATTAGTGTCGTATGGGTAACCCATAGGACGAAACCCATGGCGACCAAACGGGATGTGAGGCAAGGCACCCTCGCGCTGATGATCCTTCGGACCCTCGACGTGCTGGGTCCGCTGCATGGCTACGGGATCGCCCGGCGGATCGAAGAGACCAGCGGGAATCGCCTCGCCCTCAACTACGGCACCCTTTATCCCGCGCTCCTCAAACTCGAGCAGGAGGGGTGCATTGCCGGCGAGTGGCGTCAGTCGGAGAACAATCGGCGGGCGAAGTTCTACGCACTCCGTGCCGCCGGACGGAAGCAACTCGCGCGTGAAACCCGCGAATGGCACCGCACGGCCGATCTCATCGCCGCCTTTCTCGCGCCGCGTCGGGAGGTGCCATGAGATCCCTCCGCACGGCGCTTACCCGTCTCGCGGGCCTGTTCGCGGGGCGTGGCGCTGACGAAGAGGCGCGGCTGGAGCTGCAGTCGCATCTTGACATGGAAACGGCCGAGAACGTACGCCGTGGGATGTCGGTGGATCAGGCGCGACGGCAGGCGCTGTTGGTGTCCGGCGGACTCACGCAGGGCGTCGAGGCGGTCCATGACCGGCGAGGTGTGCCGTGGATCGAGGAAGTTGTCGCTGACCTGAAGTACGCGACGCGCGCGCTTCGCCGGACGCCCGGATTTACCGCAGTCGTGGTGATCACCCTGGCGCTCGGCATCGGCGCCAACACCGCGATTTTCAGCGTCGTGCGCGGCGTGCTGCTCAAACCGCTGCCGCATCGCGACGGCGATCGCCTGGTGTACTTGCGGCACTCCCTGGATGGACCCGGCGGCGAGAATACCCTCTTTTCCGTTCCCGAAATCCAGGATTACCGCGACGGCGCCAAGGCGTTCAGCGGCATCGCCGAGTACTCGCCCTTGCCGGTCACGCTGCAGCTGCACGACCAAGCCGTGGTGATCAACCTGGGACTGGTCACCGGCAACTATTTCGACGTGATGGGCCTGTCACCGATCCTGGGTCGGGTTACTCGGCCAAGCGACGACGGCCCCGGCGTGCCTCCGGTGATGGTGCTCACCCATGAATACTGGGAATCCCATTTCGGCGGTGATCCCGGGATCGTCGGCAAGCAGGTGCTGGTCAACGGACAATCGGCGACGGTGATCGGAGTGCTGCAGGCGGCGCCGACATTTCCCACCAGGATGGATGCGCTGATGAACATGGTGATCAGCAAGCACCACACCAGCGCGCAGATGGTGCAGGGACGGACTCATCGCATGACCGAAATGATTGCGCGGCTGGCACCGGGTGCCACGCTGGCGCAGGCGAAAGCGGAAGTCGCGATGGTCACGGCGAGGGTTCAGCGCGAGTACCCGGCTGCCTATGATCCCGGTTCGCATTTCCGGGTGACGGTAATCCCGTTCAAGCAGGCGCTGGGAGAACGAGCCGCGCTCACCCTGTGGCTGCTCATGGGTGCCGCGGCATTCGTGATGATCATTTCGGCCGCCAACGTGACCAACCTGACGCTGATGCGCGGGGTGCGCCGGGAGCAGGAAATGGTGGTGCGCGCGTCGCTGGGCGCCGGCACGGCGAGGCTCCGCCGCTTGCTGCTGGCCGAGAATCTCGTGCTCACCCTGGTGGGTGCAGCACTGGGTGTCGTCCTCGCGATCGGCGGGGTGCGGCTGCTCACCTCGCTCGCGGCGCGCTATTCGCCGCGCGCCGACGAGATCCGGCTCGACGGCGTGGTGCTGACGTTCGCACTGACGCTCGCCGCGCTCATCGCGCTGTTGCTCTCATTCCTGGCGGCGCTGCCCAGGGAAGGATCGTTCGCCGCCCGGATCTCGGCGGGAGTGCACCGGATGAGCGGCGGATTGCGGAAGCAGCGACTCCAGCGGGCGCTGGTGGTTGCCCAGATCGCGGTGTCCGTCGTGCTGCTCGCGGGTGCGGGGCTGCTCACGCGTACCATGCTCGAGCTCTCGGCCGTGAGCACGGGACTGCAGACCGATCAGGTGCTCACCATGCAGGCGAGCATCGTTCCATTCGACCAGTTGAATGCGACGACCGACGCGGCGGCGAAGGAGCAGTACAGCCGGATGCGAACGGAGATCGCCGCACTTCCCGGCGTTGTGGACGTGGGCATCGGGGCGGGGATTCCGCTCCAGCCGGTTCAAGGACAACTCGATGTCAAGGCCGAAGGCCAGACACTCGCAGTGGGCGAGGCACAGCCGAGCGCCGAGTTTCGCGGGGCGGATCCGACGTTCTTCCATGCCGCCGGGATTCCGCTGATCAAGGGCCGGACGTTCCTGACGACGGACCGGCAGGGCTCCGGACTCGTGGCAATCGTCAATCAGGCGTTCGTGGACAAGTTCTTCCCGCACCAGGATCCGATCGGGAAACGGATCGCCTGGACTGGCGACGTGCTTCGCTTCGTCCCGATCAGCGGTGACTGGCGCACCATCGTCGGTGTCGTCGGTAACACCCGGGACGCGGGACCCGATGCCCAGCCGCCGCTCGAGATGTTCACGCCCTTCGCGCAGGAACTCTCGATGCAGGGCGCCTCGCTAGCGATTCGCACGAGGGGCGATGCCGCTGCGATCATTCCGGCGGCGACGCGCATTGTCCGCCGGATTGCGCCGACGACGCCGATCGAGAACCTGATGACGATCGCGCAAATCAAGGATGAGAGCGTGGCACCCCGGCGCCTCAATGCGGTGCTGATCTCCTCGTTCGGATTGCTGGCGTTGCTGATTGCCGCGGTGGGGATCGCCGGCGTGCTGGGATTTGCAGTGAGTACCCGCACCAACGAGATCGGAATCCGCATGAGCCTCGGCGCCGACAGCGGGCAGGTGCAGCGGATGATTCTGCGCGAAGGGGGCGTGCTGCTGGTGCTCGGCCTGGGGCTGGGTGCTGCCGGTGCGATGGCGGCGACCGGGCTGATTCGCGGGCTGCTCTTCGGCGTGGCGCCGCACGATCCGGCCACGTTCATCAGCGTGGTGGTCATGATGGCGGCGATCGGCCTCGGCGCGTGCTGGATTCCCGCGCGCCGGGCGGCGCGGATCGATCCGGCGATCGCAATGCGGCCGTCGTAGGGCCTTTGGAAGCCGGCGTCACTACAGTGACGGCTCGGCACCGCGAAGGGTCGCTGCGCGACCCTGACACAATAC
>JBOHRY010000326.1:0-10205 GCA_050732955.1 Gemmatimonadales bacterium
TCTGTGCTTCGGTGAATCGGGACTTCCGCATGGTGCCTCCAAATCGCACCCCGAAAGTCTAGCTACCTTCTGTCTACCGACTGGGGAGGTCTACGATGCTTACGGTGCTATCGCGAAATCTCGGCAACTTCGACCAAGCATGGGTTCCCATTGCTTACTCCTTCGTGTTCGATAGAAGCCGATTGTTAGCGTGGGCGGTGCGCGTCGGGCCAGCATTCGCGAAGTAACTAGGAGTTCGCTCGGTGCCTCAACCTGTTGAATTCATAACGCGATTCGGGTATTGACGTGGCCCGATGATGCCTGACTCAACCGATTCTCGGAGATGTCTGGAGCCATGACTTCGAAGGCGGTGCTATCCGAGACTAATGCCGCGATCGGGTTGCCAGCAGCGCAAAGATCCGTCCTCTTCGCCCTGCACCACCGCTGCAACAGCCTGCTGGAGCAACTTCCGCCTAGCGCCAGCACGTTGGCGCTCGGCCAAGAGTTGCTCCAGCACGGGGCCGCCGCGTACGCCTACGGCAATCTTGCCGAGCTAGAGAACCTGTATCGCCAGGTAAACGCGTTGGCCCAGTCGCTCGGCGTCGAACGCGCCGGCCATATCAATCGCCGGGTTATTCCCGATGAACGTGCAGGCGCAGTGATCGATAACTCGAGAGAACCAGTTACTCGCCGCATCGCCGCCGGTCCCGGCTTGTGTGGCTGGGGCAGGCGCGGCGAGCGAACTGCATCGAACGCCCGCACGCGCGAACACGCGCCGCTTGAATATCCATGGGGCAAGGAACCGGAGCCCCACCCACGCAGTGCCACTGATATCCTGCCCGCGAAGCCGCTCGGCGCATCGTCCGCGCAGTGCCGTGTCAGGATCGAAGCATGGCGGCGATCGAACGCCGAGCGGGCGGCTGCGGAGTGGGAGGCGGAACATCCGCCGCGCCGCATCAGTCGTCGCGATCTGGACGATTCCTACGTTCAACGCTGAACTTGCCGGTTCTGTTGCGACTGGACTCCTGCCGATGCCGCTCGCTCCCACCGTCGTTCGCACAGCGCGCCATCGCACGCTCCATCGAGGCCTGGTGCTGCGCCGAAGGCATTTGCACGTCGCGTGCCACGCTCGCGTTGTTCGGCACGGGGGTGCACGTCGCCTCCACCATCGTGCTGCTCAACCTCGGTGACACCGATGTCCTGATCGAGACGGAACGCGTCGTGGTCAGGATGCCCCATCGGATCACAGAATATGAGTACGAGCCTACAGCGCCGGTCGATCAGATCGTCAGCATCGTGGTGAAGGTCCTCGAAATGGGGTAGGGACGCCGACTTCGCTAGACCTTCGCCTTCCGACGACGCTTCCCGCGCTCCGCCGCCACCCGCTCGGCCAGATAGACCTTCATCAGACTCTGATACGGCACGTCCTGCTCGTGGGCCAACCGCCGAAGCTCGGTGAGAAGAGTTTCCGGCAGCCGCATCGAGATTGGCGTCGTCGTCGGCTTGAGATTCGGGAACACGACGCGACGCGCCCTCTCCCAGTCGAAATACTCCGTCGTGTCGGCCGTGGCCCAGAAGTCCCGTTCGGCATCCTCATTGGCAAACCGTGGAATCGCCTTGAGCTTAGTCTTTGGCTTCGGCATAACGTCGGCGCTCCTTTCGATTCATGTCTCGCGCGGACAAAGGGCGAATGCGATCGGCGCGTAGCGTGAAGATGATCGCCAGCAGGCGCCCTTCGACGGTGCGGCCCCATGCAGCCCATCGCTCCTCGCTTCGTGAATGGCCCGGGTCCGACACGATCAGCAACGGCTCGTGAAAAAAGACCTGCTCGCACTCTCCCGGCGTGACCTGATGACGGGCCTGCAGCTTGGGCACGTTTCCGTCGTCCCAGTCAAAGCCCGTGCAATGGGCCAGCCGGTCATCGATGTCAGCGGCCACAATGAATGTATGTATATACTGGGTATATACTATCCGCAAGGGAGCCTCTCATGGTGCGGTGCCTCGGCCACGGACCGCTTGCCCCGCCGCGTCTCACGTGCTGCACGCGTCAAACGCGACCGGCTTATTCTATAGGCCCGGATTCAGCACGATTCACCCCGCCAGAGGTCCTAGATGAGGCGTTCGTCGCTTGTGGTTGCAGTGTTCCTTGCCATCCTGCCAGCAGTTGCCGCGCATGGACAGGTGCCCGACCCCGCCGCCGACCGGCCCGGTCGTGACCCGAAGCAGCCGATCGACTCCGCCTACACCGCCAAGATCCACGATTACACCACCGAGAAGTTCTTCCTCTCGCCGCTGATCGATTACCTGCCGGCGTCGAAGAGCGTCCCCACGCCCAGCGTCACCCTTGGCAACATCGCCGGATCACCCGACAAGCTCCCTTATTCCAGCGAGGTGTACGCCTACATGCGTTCGCTCGCCAAGGCGAGCCCGCGGGTCCGCGTCTACTCGATCGGCACGACGGAGGAAGGGCGCGAGATGATCGCCGTCGCAGTCGCATCGGAAGCTCTCTTCGCGAAGCTCGACCAGAACAAGGCGAACCTCGCCAAGCTCGCCGACCCGCGCACCATCAACTTCAATGATGCCGAGGCGGAGCAACTCGCCGCGACCACTGCACCGGTCTATTACATCACCGGCACGATTCATTCGACCGAAGCCGGCGCGCCGACTGCGCTGATGGAGCTGGCGTATCGTCTGGCGGTGGATGAGAGCCCGTACGTCCGCAACATCCGCGATCACCTGATCACGCTGATCACGCCGGTGGTCGAAGTCGACGGCCGCGACCGCATGGTCGACCTCTACAACTGGCACGTGAAGCATCCCGGCGAGACCGCGCCCGGTCTGCTTTACTGGGGCCATTACGTGGCGCACGACAACAACCGCGACGCCATGGGTCTGACCCTCAAGCTCTCGCAGAACGTGCTTGACACCTACCTCGCGTGGAACGCACAGGTGCTGCACGACCTGCATGAGTCGGTCGCCTATCTCTACGACAACACCATCGGCGACGGGCCCTACAACGCCTGGCTCGATCCGCTTCTCACCAATGAATGGGAGATGATCGGCTGGAACAACGTCCAGGAGATGACACGGTTCGGCATGCCGGGCGTCTTCGCGCACGGTGACTTCGACACCTGGTCGCCCGGGTACCTGATGTTCATGGCCGCGACGCACAACGGCATCTCCCGGCTCTACGAAACGTTCGGCAACGGTGGCACCGCCGAAACGATGGAACGCACGCTCTCGCCATCGGAGACGGAGCGCACCTGGTTCAAGCAGGATCCGCCGCTGCCGCGGGTGAAGTGGTCGATGCGCGACAACAACAACTACGAGGAAACCGGGCTGCTGGTCTCGCTCAGTTATTTCGCCGACAATCGCCGGCTCTTTCTCAAGAACTTCTACGAGAAGGCGAAGCGTTCGATCGAGAAGCCGAACACCGAGGGTCCGGCGGCGTACGTGCTGCCGGCCAGCGATCCCCGCCTCGGCGCGCAGGCCGACCTGCTGCGCGTGCTGCAGAAGCAACATGTCGAGATCTCACGGGCAACCGCGTCGTTCTCCGTTACGATGCCGGCCAAACGTGCCGCTCGAGGCGGCGGACGCGGCGAGCGAGTTGCTGGCGCGGCGGCAACGGATTCGGCCGGCGGCGGACGCGGCGCCACCGCGCCGTCCGACAGTGCGGCTCTGAAGACCGAGACACGGCAGTTTCCGGCCGGGAGCTACATCATCCGGATGGACCAGCCCTATTCGCGCATCGCCGACGCGCTGCTCGACTACCAGTACTGGGCGCCCAACGATCCGCAGAAGCGTCCCTACGACGACACCGGCTGGACCTTCCCTGAAGGCTTCGCGGTGCAGGCGGTTCGCGTTGTCGATGCCAAGGTGCTCGACACTCCGATGGAACGGGTCAACGGCACGATCCGTCCTCGCGGCGGCGTGACCGGCACCGGCACCGTCTATGCGATCAATCACGACGGCGACAACGCACTCGCCACGCTGCGTTACCGCTTCAAGGACGCCGATTTCGAAGCCGCTGAGGAACCGTTCGAGGCTGGCGGCGTCAAGTTCAATCGCGGATCGTTCCTGGTGAGCGGCGTTCCGGCGGCTGAACTCGACCGCGCGGCCACCGAACTGGGCGTGCCGGTGCACGCACTCGCGGCTGCGCCCGCGGTCAAGACGCATCCGCTGCGCGCGGCGCGCATCGCGATCATGCACACCTGGGGCGGGACGCAGACGGAAGGGTGGTGGCGGCAGGCGTTCGACCTGCTCCAGATTCCCTACGACTATATCAGTGTGCAGGACGTCGCGAAGCGCGATGACCTGAACGTCAAGTACGACGTGATCATCTTCGGCCCCGGCGGCGGAGGCACGCAGAGCATCATCGACGGCCTTCCGATGTGGCGCAATCCGATGCCATGGAAGAATTCGCCGGAGACCCCCAACATCGGCACGTGGGCGCAGACCGACGATATCCGCCCCGGGCTCGGCTACGCCGGCGTCACCCATCTGCAGGATTTCGTCAAGCGCGGCGGCGTGTTCATCGGCGTCAACAACACTGCCGATTTCGCCATCACCCTTGGCATGACGAACGGGGTGAGCGACAATCAGGCGCGGAGCAAGGTGGTCGGCAGCCTGCTGCGCACGCGGATGGTCGATGACCAGAGTCCGATCGCGTACGGCGTCATCGACAGCCTGGCGATGTACAGCGAGGACGGCGAGTCGTTCGGCGTCAGCAGCTCGCGGGGCGGGCGAGGTGGTGGTGGAGCCGGCGGTGGCGGCGCGAGCCGGGCCACCGGGCGCGGTACGCCGGACGATCCCGACGTGGTGCAGGGGCGCCCCGCACTCGCGCCGCGATTCGAAGCTCCTCCGCGCACGACGGTGCAACCGTGGCAACTCGCGCCGGTCACTGACGAGCAGCTGCGCAATCCGCTCAACCTGATTCCACCCGATCAGCGCCCGCGGGTGATTCTGCGCTACAGCGACCTGCGCGAACTGCTGGTCTCCGGACTGCTCGACGGCGGCGCCGAGATCGCGCAGCGCCCCGTGGTGGTCGATTCGCCGATGGAGAAGGGTCACGTCATCCTGTTCGCCGCGAACCCGATCTATCGCGGCGAGACGATCGGCAGCTATGCCCTGGTGTGGAACACGCTGCTCAACTTCGATCATCTCGATGCGGGGCGGAGAGTGGCATCCCGGTGAAGGATGACAGCAAGGCTTCGCTGGAATCCGTCATCGCGACGGGCGAGCTCGCCGGTCGTGCCGCTCGTCGTGCAGATCACCAACGGGAGCACGCCGCGGTCCTGCAGCTGGCCGAGGAGATGGGACATCCGTCGCGCCATACGCTGCAACGCGCCGCCGAGATCGCGCTCGAATGCTGCGGTGCCGGCTCCGCCGGCGTCAGCATCGTTGAACATCGGGATGGACGGGAGCGATATCGCTGGCAGGCAGTCGCCGGCCTGGTTCGCGATGAACTCTGGAGCCTTCCGGCGCTCGAGGAGTCACCGACGTCCGTCTCCGTGGCACGAGAATCGGTGCAGCTTTTCGTCCGCCCCGATCGATACTTCCGGCCGCTGGCGGCGCTGCGTCCCCCGATACTCGAGCTGCTGGTCGCGCCGTTCGCCGTGGACGGCAAGCTCGGCGGCTCGGTGTGGGTCGCATCGCATGAGCAGGACAGGAAATTCGATTCACTCGATGTCCGCCTGCTCACCGATGTGAGCCAGATGACTGCCGCGGCGTATCACGGCTACTGCATCGTCGAGCGATTGCGGGACGCCAACCGGCACAAGGACGAATTCCTCGCGATGCTGAGCCACGAACTCCGCAACCCGCTGGCGGCGATGAGCAACGCCGTCAAGTTCCTCACGCAGCGTGCCACGGTCGACGAGGATCAACTCAGGGCGCGGGGCGTGGTGCAGCGCCAGCTGGCGCAAGTCGTCCGGTTGAGTGATGACTTGCTCGACGTGGCGCGCATCGGCCAGGGAACGCTCGAGTTGCGCCCGGACCAGATGGACCTCGTCGCGGCAGTCCGTGTCGGGCGCGAAGCGGCGGCACCGGCACTCGGCGAGTACGATCGTGAAATCAGCGTGATGCTGCCGGATAGTCCGGTCTGGGTGCAGGGCGATGCCACGCGTCTCGCCCAGGTGATCACCAACCTGCTGACCAACGCCGCGCGCCGCACTCGATCCGGCGGGCGCGTCTCCCTCTCGCTGGCGGAGTCGGCGGGCGAAGCGGTTATCCGAGTGGTGAGCGAGACCGATGGAGCAGCCGCCGGCTGGGACCACCCTTCGCGGATGCACGGGGCGGCGCCCAGTGAGCCTCGACCGGGGGAAGCGCAGGGAATCGGCCTGACGCTGGCGAAGAGTTTGACCGAGATGCACGACGGTCACGTCGCCGCGGTCGACGTGGATCCCGGCCATGAGAACGGGTTCGAAGTCCGGTTGCCACTTCTCAAGACGGCCGAAGGTGGACCTCGCATCGTGCGCGAACGCCGTTCAGACCGCCCTCCGGCGCGCGAGCGCCAGCGGCGCGAACGGATACTGATAATCGACGATTCGGTCGACGCCTCCGACAGCCTCGCCATGCTGTTGCGCGAGTGGGGCCACGAAGTACGCACGGCCCAGGGAGCGACAGCCGGCCTGCGCCTCGAGTGGGAATTCACCCCGCACGCGGTGATTCTCGACATCGAGATGCCGGGAAAAAACGGCTATGAAGTGGCTGCCGAACTCCGGGTGCGGCGCCGGCGCGACCTGCTGCTGGTGGCACTCAGCGGGCATGCGCGCGAGGAAGACCGCACCCGTTCACTGGAGGCCGGATTCGACCATCACCTGACCAAGCCGGCGAACACGGACATGCTGCGCCGCTTGCTGTCGTGAACTGACCGGGTCGTGCGAGCGCGACCTCTGCCAAACGTCCTTGCCCGCACACCCATGCTTCCCGGAAGGAGTGACACCCCGTGGCGAAGAATTCCAGCAGCACCATGCCAGACAGCTCGCCAGTCTCCCGCAAGCAATTGATCGACCTGCTGAACCAGGACCTGGCGCGCGAGTACCAGGCGATCATCGCCTACGTCGTCTACTCGCAGGTGCTCAAGGGAGCGGAGTACATGTCGATCGCGCAGGAACTCGAGAAGCACGCGGCCGAAGAGCTCTCTCATGCACTGCTGATCGCGGGCCAGATCGACTATCTCGGCGGCGATCCCGCCGTGGCGCCGGTTCCGGTGAAGACCTCCAGCCGGCCGCGCGAGATGCTGCGCTTCGATCTCGACAACGAGCGCCAGACGATCCTCAACTACCGCGCCCGCGTCAAGCAATGTGAAGCGCTCGGCGAATACGCCATGGCCGAGCACATTCGCGAGATTCTGAAGCAGGAGCAGGAACACCTGGTCGATCTTGCCACGGCGCTCGGCGAGGATCCGCCAGACCTGACTCCTCCGAAGGGTGCCCGCTGACGTGAAGGGTTACGGGGGCATCCGGTGGATCATCCTGCTGGCGACGGCCGGCTGCGGTGGGCACCATCCTCTGCCGCCCAGTCCCACGCCGAACGCCGGCGCGAGCGCCACCGCTGACGACCGCAACGACATTCGCTGGTTCCGGGCGTCAGCCGAATACCGCGGCATCGCCATCGAGGTGTATCGCGCAGCCGCGGCGCGGCTTCCCGAACTGACTCGCGATCTTGACCGGGGAAAGTGGGCGGTGATTCTCGACGCCGACGAAACCGTCCTCGACAATTCGCTCAATGAGCGGCGCCTGGCTGACCGTCACGCAACGTTCAGTGAGGCGGAGTGGACAACCTGGGTGCGCGAACGTGCCGCGACCGCCATACCTGGTGCGGTCGATTTCACCCGCCGGGTGCACGCGCTGGGTGGCCGGATCGCGATCGTGACCAATCGTGCCGACTCGCTCTGCCAACCCACGCGCGAGAATCTGCGCGGCGTGGGCATCGACGCCGATGTGGTACTCTGCCAGCCGGGGTCGGAGAGCGACAAGAATCCGCGCTTCCGGCGAGTTCAGCAGGGAACGGCGGCGAGCGGGATTCCGGCGCTGACCGTGGTGGAATGGCTCGGCGACAACATCCAGGATTTTCCAGACCTGAGCCAGGCGATTCGAAGCGACAACGCCAATTACCATGACTTCGGCGTGCGGTATTTCCTGCTTCCGAATCCGATGTACGGCTCGTGGACGCACAACCCGGAGCCGTAGTGCGCCGGCGCGACGACCCCTACCCCGACCGCGCACTTCGCACTATTGTTCACATATGAATCGTCTCAAGACTCCGCCGGCTGGTGCGGAGCAGGTCATGTTCTCCCTCCTCGGCGCGGCACACGCACTGGAAGACCGCCTCGAACACCGGCTCGGCGAGGTCGGCCTGTCGATGTCGAAGCTCGGCGTGCTGACCCAACTGGTGGAAGCTGGCGAGCCGCTCGCACTGAGCGAGCTCGCGGCACGATTGAGTTGCGTGCGATCGAACATGACGCAGTTGATCGACCGACTCGAGTCGGACGGCATGGTACGCCGCATCGATGACGCCACCGATCGCCGCAGCGTCCGGGCTGCGGTTACCCGGCTCGGCGAAGAACGGCAGGCTGACGGCGCGCGCGAACTGGCGCAGGTGCGCGAAGAGTTCGCCGCCTCACTCCCGCCGGTCGATCGCGCGGCACTGGCGCGAGTCCTGGCGGCACTCCAGTCGTGAGTTATATCGACCGGCATCTCCTTCCAGGCGAAACCGTCACGTACCGGACGCGGCTGCACTGGAAGATCTTCGTGATGCCGGTTTTCATTTCGCTCATCATGCTGGCACTGGCGATCTGGGCGTTCTCCGCCAACCGCCGGATCTGGGCTATTCCGCCGATCGCGATCGCGCTGGTGATCCTGCTGGCGGCGTGGATCCGGCGCCAGAGTTCGGAGTTCGCCGTCACCACCAAGCGCGTCATCATCAAGCTGGGCGTCACCACCACGCGGTCGATGGAGTTGCTCCTGCAGAAGGTGGAAGGCATTGCCGTCACGCAAAGTCTCTGGGGCCGGATGTTCGGCTACGGCGAAATCGTGGTGACCGGAAGCGGCGGCACCCAGGAACCGTTCGACAACATCCAGTCGCCGCTGGATTTTCGACAGGCGGTACAGGCCGCGACGGCTGGCGCGATGGACGACAAGCGTTAGGCATTGGGCGTTAAGCGTCAGGGGTGCGAGGGTGTCATCTCGAGCGACTGCGGCACACGCGTCATCCTGAGAGAAGCACCTGCGCAGTCGAAGGATCTCAATCTCGCCGTCGGCGCGGGCGGCGGTGGTGCTCCTTCCGTCGGACCGAATCCCGCGACACCGAGCGCTTCGCGGTCACCGGGCGCAAACCGCAACGGCGCGCCGGCTGCCCGCGAATCGCTGCGGCCTGCGGCCGCGGTCGGTCGCCTTCGCTCGCGACCCGGTGCGCTCCCTATCGGTCCTCGCTCAGGAGCGCCACCGTCGGCGCTCGGGACATGCGCTACGCTCGGGATGGCAGTCTGACTCACCTAACGCCCACCTCCTAACGCCCAACGCTTAACGCCCAACGCCTATCGCAGTATTCTTCGGTACTCCTCTATCCGGTGGTCTCATGTCTGCTCGCAAGGTTACTCGGCGCGATTTCGTCGGCGGTACCGCCAGCGCGGCACTCAGCGCGATGATCGTCCCGCGGCACGTGCTCGGACGCGGTTTTCAGGCGCCGAGCGACACGCTCAACGTGGCATTCGTCGGATGCGGCGGACAGGGAATGGAGAACGCCTCCAACCTGACCAGCCAGAATATCGTGGCGCTTGCCGACGTGGACTTCGGCTACGTCGATCGGTCGCTGGCGGGGCGACTGCGGATCACCGAAGGCCGCGAACCTGGGGAGAACACCCTCAAGTTGCGCGACCAGTTCATTGCCGCGAAGCGCTACGCCGACTTCCGTGAGATGCTCGACAAGCAGAAGGACATCGACGGTGTGGTGGTCGCGACGCCGGATCACGCCCACGCGATCGTGGCCAAGACGGCGATGGAGCTCAAGAAGCACGTCTACGTGCAGAAACCGCTGACTCACTCCGTCCACGAAGCGCGAACGTTGCGCGCGCTGGCGAAGAGCACCGGTGTGGTTACGCAGATGGGGAATCAGGGCCACTCAAGCAACGACGCACGCTTGATCAACGAATGGGTGCAAGCCGGGTTGATCGGCCCGGCGCCTCGTACGCACCCGATAGAATCCCAGTTTTAGCGGATCCTGCC
>JBOHRY010000327.1:0-4495 GCA_050732955.1 Gemmatimonadales bacterium
GGTCGCGAGATGGAGGAAGAGCTGGTCGGCCACGTCTTCGTTGGCTTCCTCGGTCCGCGTGAAGAACGGGATAGGAAGCGCCGGATCCTTGCCGACGGCGTAGACCACGGTTGCGTGCGGTACTCCCTGTGCGTATGTCGCCGGGATTCGCGCGCCTGCCAGGGCAGTCACCAGCACGGTTCCGATGATGCGTCGAGTCGAGAGCATCATGCGACACCTCCACGAGATTGAGCCGGCTTCACCGTCGCCAAGTCCATTCCGGGTCGTCGAAACGCGCCTGATAGTCCCGGCTGGCAGTTTCGGCCCAGTCGACCAGCCAGCTCGGTGCCGGGCTGGCCCCGTCGGCTTCCCACGCGCCGAGAATTGCCTCGGCCAGTTCGTCCGCCAGGGGGAATTCGATGCCATCGGGCCTCGGCGAATCCTCAGCGGCAACAAGCCTGAATCGTGCCAGCGAGTGCCGCCGGTCGGCGCGGGCAATGGCGCCGTGCTGCAGCAGGTTGGCGCCGAAGACGGCCTGCGCGCTGCCGATCATCTTGCGGTTTGCCACCAGCACCTCGCCGCCGACCGGCCGATCGAAGCAGGCCCCGGGCCCGAGGGTGGCACGTCGGGACGCGGGTGACGCGAGGGTGGTGTCCAGACCAATATCCTGGAGTGCCGCGGCGAGTCGCTCGTGAATCACTCGGTACGCTCGGCGCAGGTCGCCGAACACGGCCACCGGTCCGGTGACGGCGTAGGTCAGATCGGTGCGGTCGTGCCAGACTCCGCGGCCTCCGGTCGGCCGCCGGACCACCGGGAGTTGAGCCCGTTCGAGCGCCGCGCGGTCCCAGGTTCGCCGGGCCGCCTCGTTGGCGCCGAGGGAGATGGTATCGGCCGCCCAGGCATAGAGGCGGTGCACCACGGTGCCCTCACGCGCGGCCTGATCAACGAGTGCCCGGTCGATGGCCATCTGCTGCCAGGCCGGCCGGATCGCGCGGTCGTGCCACCAGTATGTTGTCAGTGCTGCAGCGCCTGCCACACCTCTTTGGTGCGGCGCAAGAGCGATTCGCGGTCGCCGTCGTTGTCGATGATCCAGTGCGACTGCGCGCGTTTCTGTTCGGCTGGCAGTTGCAGCGCGATCAGCTGGTCGGCCTCGCGCGCATTGAAGCCGCGACTCTGCATCAGGCGTTGCCGGCGCGTCGCGATCGGCGCGTCAACGAGAATCACGCCGTCGAACGCCTCCGGGTCGCCGGCTTCGAACAGCAGCGGAATATCGGTGATCACGATCTGCTCGCCACGCGCGCGGGCATCGGCGAGCAACTCCTGCCGGCGTCGTTCCACGGCGGGATGGACGATCGCTTCGAGCTGGCGGCGCTCGTTCGCATCGGCAAGAATTCGCCGGCGCAACGTCGTGCGGTCGAGCTCGCCGTACGGATCGAGGATCGAGGATCCGAACGCGGCGACGACGGAATTGAACACCGGCTCGCCGCGTCGCTGCATCTCGTGCACCAGCGTGTCGACATCGATCACCGTCGCACCCCACTCCCGGAAAAGCCCGCCAACAGTGGTTTTCCCGGCGGCGACCGAGCCGGTGAGAGCGATATTCGTCACAGCAGGGCGACCTGGTCCTCATCCTGTCGCGGGATGCGAAAGCAGCGGCGGCAGCGCGCTTCGTAGGTCTCACTTCCGCCGACCATCACGATCGGCATGTCCCACTTGGCGGGGCGCCCGTCCACCAGGCGCTGGTTGCGGCACGCGAGATCGCCGCACACGACACAGATGGCCTGCAGCTTGGTCACGTCCTCGGCGATCGCCATGAGATGGCCCATCATGCCGAACGGCTCGCCGCGAAAGTCGGTGTCGGTGCCGGCGAGGATGACCCGCACGCCGCGTTCGGAGAGATGGGTGGCGACCTCGACGATGCCGACGTCGAGAAATTGCGTCTCGTCGACGGCGACGACGTCGATCGCATCCGGATCGGCGATGGCGCGCAGGATTTCCTCCGCGCGATCGATCGGTTCCGCCTCGACCGAAATGCCGGTGTGACTCGAGACGCGAGAGACTCCGTCGTAGCGTTCGTCGAGGTGCGACTTGAAGACGCGCACCGAGAGCTTGGCGATCAGCGCGCGCCGTACGCGGCGGATGAGCTCTTCACTCTTGCCGCTGAACATCACGCCGGCGACGATCTCGATCCGGCCGGAACGGGTGTGAAGGGTCATGTCCGGTTCGTCAAGGGGTGGCAGCCGGGAATCCGCCCGGCGTGCGGGATTGAGCGGGGCGCACACCGGGAAGCCAAGGAGCTTGCGGAGTTGCGCGCCGGGGTCCCATATTGTCGCGAGTCGGGGCCGTCCGGCCCGCGATCGATCCAACCGTTCAACCCCAGGGAGCCACTCATGAACAAGATGGAGCTCATCGAGGCCGTCGCGAAGTCCCGCGAAACCTCGAAGGCGGACGCCGGCGACATCGTCGATCTGTTCTTCTCGACGGAAGGTCTCCTCGCCAAGGAACTGAAGAAGGGTGGCGCAATCGCCATCACCGGCTTCGGCAACTTCGAAGTCCGCAAGCGGGCAGCCCGTGAAGGCCGCAATCCGCAGACCGGCGCCACCATCAAGATCAAGGCGTCCAAGGTCCCAGCCTTCCGCCCGGGCAAGGGTCTCAAGGATCTGGTGAACAAGGGCAAGTAAGCAGCAGCCAGTCCGCAGGCAAGGACTTACGGGCCGCCCCGCTGGGCGGCCCGTCGGCTTTCATGGCCGTCGGCCGCCAGCATCCTTTCCTCTCCCGCGATCGACGCGTGCCATGAGCCGCCGCTTCCGGATTGTCACCCCGGCGAGCCGGCGCGCGATCTCCTCAGCCTGCTCGGCGGGAACCTCGACCAGGGCAAAGGTATCTCGCAATTCGATCCGTCCGATCCGGCTGCGGTCCACCCCCGCTTCCTTGACCAGCACGGCGACGAAATCGCCAACTGTGGCTTCGTCCCGCTTGCCGGCGCCGATCCAGAGGGTCGCCGTCCGCGGAGCCGGTGCTGCAGCCGGTGCGCGAGCGGAGGCCGGGGACTCCCCGCCGGCCGTACCCGGCGTAACCAACTCCCGCTTTTCCTTCTGCCAAAGCGAAAAGAGCGCCGCGGCGACCCGCTGCGGATCCCATTGCTCGAAGAGCGGAGCTAGCGCGTAGAGCGCCGCGGCATTTTCATCGCGTTCCATGACTCGCACCAGTTGCTGCCGCAGCGCCGCGTCGTGATCGGCGATTGCCATCGCCGGCGAATCGAGCGACAGTGGTCGACAGACCGGTGCGAGATCGCTGACATACTCCTCGACTCCGGGAGGAACGAGGACCGCGATCTCTGCCGCTCGCCCCATCGCTGCCAGCTGGACGGTCGTCGGCAGGTCATAGCAGATGACGGTGCCACCGTCGGGAGCCGACTGCACCGTGAGATGAACGCCATCCGGGAGCGATCCCATGGCGCGCTGGATCAATTGATGGTCGCGGGTGTCGGCGGTCCAGATCGTCACGGATTCGCGGCCGAGCAGGTCGAGCAGCCTGGCAGTAATCTGCGGACGTGCGGCCCACGAGGTCGTCACGCTGCGGATCTCGGCGCGCCCCAGTCCCGCGTCGCCGACCGGCGCCTCCACGATGATGGCCTTTCTGGCGTAGCGCTCGATGAGGCCGTTGGCCGCGTCGAGCGCAGTCGTCCGGCCGGTGAGTACCACGCGTTGGGCTTCGCGGGAGCAGTCCTGCAGTATCGCCGCGACAGCGTCGTCGGCGCGCCAATACTCCGGCCACGCGAACACGATGGCGCGGAATCGATCGGGTCGAAGCGCCGATCGCTCGTGACTCGCCAGGGCAGATACCGGAGACGCGATGACGATATCAGCGGCATGCGCCGGGGACTTCGTCGCGCGGTGAGGCTCCCGCAGGACGTCGACGGCGAGCGGCCGGGCGATTGTTTCGATCATGCTGCCGACCGCGACGGCCCATTCACCGACCGACGCAGGTGCGGCGAGAATGAGCACCGGACCACCGGTGCCATCGCCCAGCAGTGTCGCGATGATCGGATCGCCCCAGGCAGGGGAGGGTGGCAGGACCGCGACCACGTTGCCGCCGCGCGCGACAGCCGCGACGATTTCCCGGGCCGGAGCTTCGCTCGCAAGCCATCCCAGCCGCGACAGGGCGTGCGCCACTGCGGGGTCGATCTGCCACTCCGTTGTCGGTGTCACCGGGGCCTCGGTTGTCAAAGTGCGTTGTTGCTTGGTGCGTTGGTGCGGTGGGAAGGTACTTACCTCGCAGCCGGGAGCTCAAAGCCCGGAGTGAGCCCAAAGCACGGAGCAAGCCCGGAGCCCAGAGCAAGCTCAAAGCCCGGAGCGAGCCCAAAGCACGGAGCAAGCCCAGCGCCCGGAGCCCAGAGCCGGCCCAGCGCCCGGAGCGCAGCGGCGGTATCTCCGCGCGTGATGCGCTCCGGGCTTCCTCTGGGCGCCCTGCGCGCTCAAGCCGCGCCTCGTCCTCGGCCGGCGCCCTAGACCTC
>JBOHRY010000328.1:0-8453 GCA_050732955.1 Gemmatimonadales bacterium
GGCACGCTCTTCAAGTCCGGGGACTTGAGCGTGGCCGGGTCATCTAGGCGTGAAAAGGTCTCATGCAGCACGAGGGTCGGGACCAGGTAAGTGCGCCTCGCGGCCAGCTCACGAGCCACCACGATGAGGGCGCCGGTGTCCGCCGTAACCCAGCTCCGCTCGAACGCCGTCCATCCGGCAAAGAATGAGCTGTCGTGCGCGGCGAAGAGTGCCAGGGAATCACCGGCGGCTTCCGGGACTCCGCTCAGGTGCTCGATCGACGTCACCCCCAGCCGCGCCGCCGTGATCGCATCGGTCAATCCCAGATGCACCGCGACCGGCAGGTGCCGGAGCCGGGCAGCTGTGACGAGGGCTTCCAGAATATCCGGCCGGAGCCGGGTGTACCCCTTGATCCAGGTGGCCCTATGCTGCGCGAGTCGGCCCACGACAGCATCCGCCGAGTCGGCGTCGGCAATCGGAATCGCGTCGGGATACGTCGTTGGTGGACCATCGACCATGGCGATCGCGGGAAAGAAATGCGGCGCCGGCGAGCGGGCGGCCACGGCGCGAAGTGTGTCGGCGAGTGCGATTCCGTCGTGAAGGTCGCGCACCGCGGTCACACCGTAGCGCAACGCCACCTCGAAGCCCCAGGGCTGCATATGGGTGTGCGCGTCAATGAGTCCCGGAATGATCCATCTACCATTGAGCGAGGTGACGTCCGCGCCGCGCGGAACAGGAACCTCTCCGGCGCCTCCGACGGCAACCACGTGGCCGTCCCGAACCAGCACCACCGCGTCGGGAGTGGAGCGTCCGGTCACCACATCGATCACGGTCGCCCCCGTGAGGGCAGTCATGCCGTTGCCCGGCGCCGTGCCGCACGCCGCGAGCAGCAGTGCCAGGCCTAAAACACGACGCGCCCCGGAAAAACCGGGGCGCGTCACGCGGCGGAGCCGCTCGATCACCGCCGCTTCTTTCCCTTCTTGCCCTTGGCAGCGCGCCGCGGAGCAGCCCTTCGTGCCGCTTTCCGGGTCGCCTTCTTCGCCTTGCGGGCGGGCTTCCGCGCCTTCCCGGCAGACTTCTTCGCGGTTTTCTTCGCCGCCTTCCTGGCGGACTTCTTTGCCGCCTTCTTCGGAGCAGCCTTCCTGGCCGGGGCCGCTTTCCTGGCGGGCGCCGCTTTGGCCGACGCGGCCTTGGCCGCGGGCTTCCGGCGTGGTTTCGACGACACCGCGCCCGGTGCGGGCTCGGGGACCTCGAATCTCGGGCTGGGCATCGGCATCGCCGTCCCGGCCTCGAGCGATCCATACTGGAAGTCGAACGATCCTTCGCTCATCACCATCGGTGCTCTCCTGATCCGGAGCCTGAATAGGGTTGGAAGTAAACTTCGACGAACGCCACGGTGTCACGCAACACGAATCGCTATTATATGTCGCGTCACTGTCTCGCTTCTGCAAGGTGCCAGCTCACACTCATGCGTGCGCTCTGTCTCATCGCCACCGGCGCCTCGCCACAGCTGGAGATCATCGACCGGCCGCCGCCGCTGCTCACGCGCCCCACCGAGGTCAGGATCGGCATCCACGCCGCCGCCCTGAATCATCTCGATATCTGGGTGGCGCGCGGTACGGCCGGGCTCAAGACACCGCCGCTGCCACACGTGGTCGGTAGCGACGGTGCAGGCACGGTGCTGGAAACCGGGCGCGATGTCACCCACGTGAGGCCGGGCGACCGGGTGGTGATCAACCCCGGCGTATCCTGCGGTGAATGCGAAAGTTGCGCCGCGGGCGAGGAGGTGTACTGCCGCGCGTTCGGCGTGCTGGGTGAACACTTCCCGGGAACGGCCGCAGAGGAGGTCGTGCTACCTGGCCGCAACGTTGCGGCGATTCGCGGTGACTGGTCGTGGGCGGAAGCGGCCGCGTTTCCGCTGTCGACGCTGACCGCCTGGCGGATGCTGACCACTCGCGCACGGATCGCCGCTGGCGAACAGTTGCTGATCTGGGGCGTCGGTGGCGGGGTCGGCGTTGCGGCGCTCCAGATCGCTCGACACCTGGGTGCCCGGGCCGCGGTCACGTCGTCGTCCGCCCGGAAGCTTGAACGGGCGCAGGTGCTGGGAGCGGAAATCGGCATCAACCACGCCGATCCCGCCCTGGTCCCCGCCGAGGTCAAGCGTCACTTCGGCTCAGGGGCGCACGTGGTGGTCGATACCGTCGGTGCCCCGACCTGGCAACATTCGCTGCGCGCACTTCGACCCGGCGGGCGCCTGGTGACCTGTGGGGCTACGGGAGGACCGGCGGTTGAAATCGACCTCCGCCGCCTCTTCTGGTTCCAATGGTCGTTGCTCGGATCGACCATGGGAACCTCCCGGGAGTTCGCCGCGATTGTCGCGCTCGGTGAAACCGGCGTGCTCCGGCCACCGATCGACGCCGTCGTGCCGCTGGCCCATGCTTCAGAGGCGTACCGGCGCCTTGCCGGCGGCGAACAGTTCGGAAAACTCGTGCTCGAGGTGGTACCGTGAACGAACTCATGGACCGGTTGCAAACCGGCTTTCAGCAGTTGTGGGCCGTGGTGCCCGCGCTCGCCGCCGCCGCAGTCATCCTGCTGCTCGGCTACTTCGTCGCGCGAACGGTCGAGAAATGGACCGATCGCACGCTCAAGCGCCTCGACTTCAACAAAGTGGCCGAAGCCGGCGGATTGCGCGAAGCGGTCGACCGAACTGGTGGCGGGCTCGATCCGGTGCATGCAGTGGGAAAGCTGCTCTTCTGGCTGATCATGCTGATCGTGATCCTGCTCGCGTCGGCTGCACTGGGACTCGACAGCATCAATCGCATGTTTGGCATCATGCTCGGTTTCATACCGACGCTGATCGCCGCCATCGTGATTGTCATTCTCGGCATCGTCGTCGGTGAATTCGTGCGCGGGTTGATTCTCGCGTCCGCCGGCACGATGGAAGGCGTACCGATCCTGGCCAATGTGGCCAAGGGCTCGGTGGTGATCATTGCGGTGTTCATGGCGCTGCAGCAGCTCGGCGTCGCCGCCGAATTGATTACCGCCGCGTTCACGCTGGTGCTCGGCGCCGTCGCGCTCGCGGTGGGGTTGGCGTTTGGCCTGGGCAACACCACACTCGCCGGCGAAGTGACACGGCGCTGGTATCAGGCGCAGCGCGAGCGGCGGCAGCGCGCCGCAGAAGCGCGTCGGGCCGCTGAGGAAGCCGCTGCGGCCTCCGAATGACCCGCTTAGTGGACGGAGCCCTTTGCCTCGGCCGGGACCGGGTAGCGGAGCAGCCGGATGCCACCCGGAAATTCCTCCGCCATCAGGATAAAGCTGCCGTCCACCGCCAGCGCTGATCCGTAGGTGGGCACAGCGACATTGAGCAGCACACCCGTGGTGTCCACCACCTGGAAGTGCCGCAGCTGCGCTTCGGCAGTATCACTTTTTGCCAGCCAGAGCCGTCCACCGGGGACCGCGAATACATGCTCGAATGGCGGCTTGACCGGCACGTTGGGCACTTCCCGCGCTGCCTGGCGCTGATCCTCGGGAAAGCGACGGACGTAGATCGCGCGGTCCATGTCGGTCACGGTCAGGACCGGATCCGGCAGACGCGGCGACCGGGTCACGTGTTTGTCGCCCGGATGCCGCCATTCGATCTGATTCTGGAACACTCGCGCCACCCAGAGCGTGCCGTCAGGGAGGACGCCCCACGCGTCGTCGCCTCCCATCGAGCGCCGCTGATAGTGCTCACCACTTATCCCTGAGGTGCGCACCAGTTCGGGCGGCGCCAGGCGGACCAGCGTATCGAAACGCGTCAGCTGCGGATCGGCACGCACCACCGCACCACTGTCGAGCAGTCCGCTTCCATCCGCCTGAGGATTGGGCCAGAGCTCGAAATACCACTGCCCAGCGGCATCGCGCGCCTTGGGGAGCGCATCCTGCAAGGAGTCCGGTGCGGGCCACGCCGTGACGCGCTGTCCCGCCGGCGTCCACTCGGTGAAGCGCCGCAGTCCCCAGTCGCCCACGACAATCGAGTCGCCGAGGCCGATCAGCGAGATCGGATGCGGTACTTCGGTCGGGGTGATCCCCGGAAACAGGTCGGCGTGACGACTTCCGAAATCCACCAGGTAGATACGGCCCTCGAGCAGCGCCAGCGCCGCCCACTTGCCGTCAGAGCGCGCGGCAGCCCGCGACACCTGCACTACCGGTACGATGACGGTGTCGGCTGTTGCCGCGAGCGTTATGGTGCGGGCGGGTGGTTGGGGCGCGGAGCAGGCGGCAATCGCCAGGCCGATCAGCGGGACGGAATATTTGGACATGGGATCAAGATACGGCGACGGGATGACAGCAACCGAACGGATCGATTGCGAATCCGCGCCCGAATCCTGGAATGCCGTCTCACTGTTCAGAGGCGCCGACCGGAGTCGAACCGGTGATGGAGGTTTTGCAGACCTCTGCCTTACAACTTGGCTACGGCGCCATGGAACGCCCAGAACTTATTCTCCGACAATGACTTGTGCAACGAGATCAGGGCGTCGCTGCGACCCGCGGCAATAGCAGCACGCCGAGATTGGACGAGTCCGAGTGCGCGAAGATTCGCCACCCCTCGCCGCTCATGGCGGAATCGACGTTGTTCGCCAGCAGCGCGCGGACTCCGGCGGCGGCCAGCCGGCCTTGCAGCGCCGATCGTGTGCCCGGCGATGCCTGCCAGAAGCGCAGCGAATCGATGACTTGTGCGATGATGGGCGTGCCCGCCGCGAACGCGACATACTGTTCGAAGGCGTCACCCACTGTCGCGACGTGATCGCCGGGGCGCACGCCGGCAGCGGCAACGCGGTCCGCATCGATCAGATAGTCGGGCCGATATCCGGTATCGAACCCTCCGGTATTCTGCTGCACGGAGAACGCGACCGATGCCAAGATGCCGACCAGCACTACCGGCAGGACAACTCGCAGCGCCCGGCGTGGCGCGCGTCGTGACAGCCACGCCCACACGGCGATCGTCCCGGTCAGGAGAAAGCCCGCGAGGTAGCGCGGTTCCACGTGCACCGAGGCGTACACCAACCCGGCGCCGAGTGACCAGAGGCCGAGAACGAGCGGCGTGCGACGCGTCAGGGCCGGCGTGGCCGCCCTGGTCGTCGCGAACCCCAACGCAAGCACGCCCGCGATGACGACCCACTGATCGAGCAGCATCTGGCCGATGTCGAGCAGGCCGCGCACGAAGGCGCGCCAGTGTCCGCTCACGTCGAAGCGCGGCTTCAAGCCCGCATACCAGTACGCCGGGTCGAACCAGAGCGGATACGTCGCGTGCACCGGTTCGGCAAACTCCAGCGTCAGCGGATCGCGCTGGAGAATCCGCGGCGGATGCTCCGGCACCCCAAATCGTCCAGTCGAGTCGCCGAGCCAACCGACGAATGGCGTCACACCGTCGATCTCCCAGGCGTAATTGAGTCGGCCAACTTCACCGGTCGTCGCGCGGCCGACGTGCCGGCTCACCAGAAATACCAGCGGCATACCGACCACGGCGAACCCCATCGCCGCCATCGCGATCCTGACGCGAGCCCGGTCGATGCGCGGTGGAATCACGAAGAGCAGCACGAGGAAGAGAAGATTGAGCGGCAGCAGGATGCCCTTCATCCAGTAGCCGATACCCATGACCGCACCGAGCGCGATTGCCCACGACGTTGACGCCGTGCGTTCGAGCTGGAAGCAGCAGGCGGCCGCGGCGAGCACGCAGAGAAGCACCGCGAAATCCGGGGTGATCAAGCCAAGGCCGATCGAGATCACGCCGATCGCGGCGAAGAACACTGCACCGAACGCCGTGGTGTATTGCGTGAACATCGGATCGGCGGGTGCACGCGACTCCACGGCGCGCAACAGCTGGAGAAACAGCCCGAGCGCCATCACGTACAGGATCAGGTTGGTCAGGTGGAGTGCCGGGATCATCACGGCAGGCTGAGCGGCGGTCCATTCGACCGGCCACATCAGCAGCCCGGGATACCCGGGACTCCAGAGTCCGTTGATCAACTGCGCCGGCCCGTGCTCGACGGCGTGCCGGGCCATATCGATGTAGCTGATGCCGTCAGGATTGAGATTGAACCGACTCCCCCAGGCATCGATCACAGCGGCCAGCAGTGCCACCGCGATCCAGAACCCGGGGACCATCATCCAACGGAAGGACGTCCGCGAAACGTGCAAGGCTCGATCATCCACACTGGTCAACGGCGGCTCCCCAGGATCGATCGCGGTCGTGTCTCGACGGTCCCAATAGTATACCGTCGACGCACACCGCTCTTCCGGTGCATCTTCCTGTCGCGCCGGGCCGTCGGCGCCCTGCGAGCGACCGATCTCGGGGACGTGGCGAATCAGACGCGAATGGCGGGGACGTGACGAGCGCAGAGACTCGCGAGAAGTCAACGAACGGCGATCGCGGCGACCGCGATCCGATCCTCACGCTGATTGCGCTCTTCAAGTTCGCCAAGGCCGCGCTGCTGATCGCCCTCGGACTCGGAGCGCTGCGGCTGATCCGTTCCGACATGCGCGAGCAGGCGCGCGCGCTATTCGAGGCGCTGGGTTAGAGCATCGACGTGGTGCCGGTACTCAAGCTGCTCCGCCAGATCGGGGCGCTCCCGGCCTCACGGCTCCGCTTGATCGGCGGGGGCGCCTTTCTCTATTCGGCGCTCTTCCTCACCGAAGGGATCGGCCTCTGGCGCCAGCGCCGCTGGGCCGAGTACCTCACGGTCGTCGCGACGGCGTCATTCATTCCATTCGAGGTCTTCGAGTTGATCCAGCGTATCACCGTGCCGCGGATCGCGGCGCTGGTGATCAACATCGCGGTACTGGTGTACCTGATCTGGAAGCTCAAGCATCCGGATATGTGGGACGATCTGCTGCGGAGACGCTGGCAGAAGGCATGACGCGCGAAGCGACAGGCGTCGCGCCGAGGTCTCAGGTGAGGAGCAGGCGAATCCGGTCGCGGTACGTGCGCCCGGTGACGACCTTGCTGCCGTCCTCGAGCATCAGCACGGATTCGCCCTGGAACCACGGCTGCACTTCACGCACCCTCGCGATGTTGACGATATGCGATCGGTGCACCCTGAGAAAGCCGCTGCTCGGCAGCCGCCGCTCGACGCTGGTCAGGCTTTCCCGCGCGACAAGCATGGTGCCGCCCCGCATGTAAAAGTGCGACGCGTCGCGATCCGCTTCGATGCGCTCGATTTCATCGAGCCGCACCCGAAGCACCCGCCCGTCGGTCCGGATCGCGAGACGCCCACCGGGGGCGCGCGGTGGCGGCGAGACCCTTGCCGGCGGCGCGTCGGCCTGCGCCCGCAGGACTCGCTTCACCCGTCCCACGGCGCTGAAGAGGCGTTCGCGCTCGAACGGCTTGACCAGATAGTCAGCGGCCCTCACATCGAAGGCCCGGACCGCGTGTTCATCATACGCGGTCACGAAGATGACGAGTGGCTGCTGCTCGCCGGCGATCCGGTCGAGGACTGCTAACCCGTCGAGGTCCGGCAGGCGCACGTCGAGGAACATCAGGTCGGGAGCGTCGCGCTGCACCGCGGCCACGGCGTCCTCGCCGAAAGCGCATTCGCCGATGATCTCGAGGTCGGCATCGCCCTTCAGCAGTTCGTGAATCCGCTGGCGCGCCAGCGCTTCGTCGTCGACGATGAGCGTCCGAATCCGGTTCATGCGACCTGAGGCATCAGTTCGCGGCCCCGCGCGGCGGTGCGGAGCGGCAACACCACCTGCGCCATCGCACCGCCGCACTCGCGGTTGACCACGACAAAGGAATAGGCCGGCCCGTACAGGTTCTCCAGGCGCGCCCGCGTGGTCTTGAGCCCGATCGCGTCACGCCGCTGTTCCAGCGCACCGGGCTGCAGACCGGGACCATCATCGAGCACCTCGATCACCAGGGTGCCCTGCTTCCGGTGTACCGTGAGTTCCAGCGTCCGCCGTTCGCGCGACGGTGCCACGGCGTGGTGCACCGCGTTCTCCACCAGCGGCTGGAGCAGGAAGTTCGGCACCAGCACGTCGCGCAGATCGGCGTCAACATCCACGATTACCTGCAGGCGCTCCTGAAACCTGATGCGTTCGACGTCGAGATACGCGCGCGCAAACTCGAGTTCCTTCGCGAGCGACACTTCGGCGATCCCTTCCGTCTGCAGGGCGAGCCGCAACAGCTGGCTCAGGCGGGTGATCATCAATTCGGCGCGCTCGGGATCACCGGTGATGAGTCCGCAGGCGGAATTGAGGGTGTTGAACAGGAAGTGCGGGCAGAGTTGCGCCCGGAGCGCGATAAGCTCGGCGGTGACGACCTGCGCCTTGAGTTGCGCCGACTGCACCTGGGCATCGTGGAACGCCTGGCGGAAATGTGCCATGTACGTGAGCCCGACCAGCACGCCATAAATCATCAGGCCGCCGACGACCTGACCGATACCGACGGGGCCCAATCCGGGCGGAAACCCCAGCGATACCGGCCACGGTCCCAC
>JBOHRY010000329.1:0-2590 GCA_050732955.1 Gemmatimonadales bacterium
GGTTGCCTCCGGAATGCCGAGCTCGAGCTCGGTGATCTGTGCGCCAGGTTCGGGCAGGAACGCGGGCCGAGTCGTGGTCGGATAGCAAGCCAACTGCGTTGCCGTGACGATCAGGGCGGACACCGTCGCGAGACGTGAGCGCCGGCAGCAATCAGCCGACGAGCTGGTGCGATGCGCGTCGACGTTGCGTGCGTTCACCGCCGCTCCAATCCGTCCAGCGCCCGCTCAAGTCCCAGCTGTGCCCGCCCCGCCTTGCGCCGGAAGGAGCGTGCAATCAGCCAACCGCCAGCCGCCAGCGGCAACAACGGTACCGCCGCGACCAGCAGCGGCGCGCCGGCTACCGCAAGGCCACCCGTCATCAGGGGCCCGACGGCCGCCAGCGTTGCACCGCCCGCCACGAATGAGGTGCGAGCGCGGTGCAACGACGCCGCGAGCGTGACGTTGCAGAAGCCGGATTCGAGCGGCGTGATGACGGCGGTGATCAACTCCGCCTTGTCAAGGTACGGCTTGCCGCGGGAGGGATCGAACATGGCACCAATTCGCCTGACCGCGCCGGCAAAGGCTTCCATCGGTTCGAACGTGACACGCCCCTCGGTGGACCGCTGCACTACGAAGTGCTCTCGCCGTTCGAGCCACTTGATCAACTGCTCCTGAATCGATGTAGCTGTTCCCTGCACCACGCGTTGCGCCGTGTAATCCGCCGGCGCAATCGCACGATCAACGGCGCTCCGGGCAACTGGCGCGATCGCACGGGTGCGCTCCTCCAGCAGCGCCTGACGAAGGTGCTGCACCGGGATGCCGACCTCCTTGCCGAGCGCCAGGATCTCGGACTCGCTGAGTCCTTCCCCGATGTCCTTCGAGGCTGCCTGCAGCTCGGCGGCGCGCTGCAACACGCGATCGAACGTGGTGCGGTCAATGCGATCACCCATGCAGCGCGGTTCCGCAGTCGGGGCAGTGCTTCCAGGTGCGCTACGCCTTCGCGCCACATGCCGGGCATGTCCGCTGTTGCTGATCGGCGCCACAATAGGGGCAGAACTTGGCGGGCCGATCGGTCGGCAGTGATTCGGTGCAGCTCCAGCATCTCGCCTCGGCGGGCGGGGTGAATGAAACCGTGGTCAGGAATGCTGGCGGCGGACCCTCGGGAACAACGGGTTCGGCCGGCCGTGATGGCGTAGCGGCGTGAGTCGGCTCACGGTCGACGCGAAGTGGAATGACCTTGGCGTCCTCGCCCGGATCCGTCGTTGGTGCAGACGCTTCGTCGGGCGGCTCGTCCTTCGGCGCCGGCATCGGAAGAACGCCGTCGAGCCTCGCCATTGCCTGGGGTGTGATCGTGACGGTCGCCGCGCGCAGCAACTGCAGTACGTCGAGGTCAGGGAGTCGCGAAGTGATCGTAGCCTTGGCCATGTCGGCGGCGTCGACCGGTTCAACCCGGGCAAGGTTTTCGTCCTCGGCCAGCAAGCGAAGGACCAGCGCCTCGTAATCCTCGCTGACGTCGATGCCGAGGGTGCGACGCGCCATCCGGTAGGGGAAGACCTTGGTCAGGAGAGCGCTCACCGCGATCGGCCCACCGCCGGATCGGCCCTCGGCGCGCCACTGCGCCAGCACCGCGGCGGCAAAACGCTCGAGCTCGGTCATGCTTCCTCCGCCAGGGCGATGCGGTCGCCCGCCAGTATCCGCGACTCGAGTTCCGTGAACGCGGCATCCGCGTCGTATCCGGCGAACTTTCCCTTCGCCTGTCGCACCGCCAGCCATTCAGCGAAACCCGACGCCACGATCCCAGCCGAGGTCACCTGCTCAGTCGCGGCTCGCACGGCAAGATCGTTGGCGTACTCATTCTTGGGATGCCCGGCGTGCCCGCGAACCCAGGTGAACTGGGGGTCGTGCTTTCCGATCGAAGCCCAGAGTGTGCGCCAAAGTTCCAGGTTCTCGATCGGACCGCCCTTGCGTGTCCAGTTGCGGGCCTGCCATCCCGGCACCCACTCGCGCACGCCTTTGACGAGATACTCAGAATCGGACACGATCACCAATGCCAGCCGATTGCCTTTGCGTCCCAGCAGTTGCAGCACGGCGATCGCACCGCTCAACGCCATGCGATTGTTCGTCGTGGCAGGAGCGTGGATGAAGAGATCGCGACGCTCGATGCCACTGGCGGTCCGCGTCTCGATCAGACCGCCGCCGCCGCCGCGATTGTCTCCCGGCTGGCCGTTGCCGAGGCAGCTTTCGTCGAGGTGTATCACGGCCACCGGCGGCGGTTTACCGGTCAGGAATCGAGCACCTGAAAGTGGTCCAGTTCGTTCAGCACGAAGAGCATTTCTTCGCCCGTCATCGGGAGGTATCCGGCCAGCGCCTCGCGCCCAGCGGACTGCCGAAGCGCTGCGGCAATCACGACAAACTCATTGCCGCGTCGAGTGAGTGCCACGCGCTTGCGGTGCTGTACGGCGTATTCCACTTGCTCCATCCGCTCGGGAGTCCAACGAAAAGTGCCCACAACCGGAACTTAGCGATGCTCCGATCCCCACCGGCAATGTGCGCCGTACGGTACATTCCGGACATGAGGCTTCGGATGCTGCAGGCCTGGTTTCTCTTGTCC
>JBOHRY010000330.1:0-7334 GCA_050732955.1 Gemmatimonadales bacterium
AGCTCAAGGCGATGGAAGTGCTGCGCGCCCGGTTGCTCGACCGCATGATCGCGGAGCAGGAAGCTGCTCGATCGGCCGAACGGCGAGGAATGGTCGGCACCGGCGATCGTTCCGGCAAGATTCGCACGTACAACTTTCCGCAGAGTCGCGTCACCGATCATCGGATCAACCTGTCGGTGCACAACCTGGCCGATGTGATGGACGGCAGGATCGACGAGCTGGTTGATGCCTTGCGCCTGGCGGCGCGCGAGGAAGATCGCAGTGATTGACGCCCGACCGATGATCGGCGAGTTGCTCGCGGCCGCTACGGATCAGCTCGAACGCGCCGGGATCGACGATCCCCGCCGCGAGGCGCTCCGGATCTGGAGCGGGCTTGAGGGCAGTCCGGTCGCCGGCGTCGTCCTGCAGCAACGAGTGCTCGCGGCTCCCGAACAGGCAATCCGCTTCGACGAAGCGGTCCGGCGGCGGGCAGCCGGTGAGCCACTCGCGTACGTGACCGGGTGGACCGGCTTTCGACACCTGACGTTGCGCTGCGATCGCCGAGCCCTCATTCCGCGGCCGGAAACCGAAGGACTGGTCGAAGCGGCGCTCGCTCGAGTGCACTCGGGCACTGCGGCCGACATCGGCACGGGCACCGGTGCCATCGCGCTGGCGCTGCAGGACGAGGGCGCCTTCCAACGAGTCTTCGCGACAGAGTTGTCGCCCGAGGCGATGGCGCTCGCGGCCGAGAACATCGCCGCGGCCGGTAACTCGGTCACGCTCCTGGCCGGCGACCTGGTCGCTCCGCTGGCGGGTCAGTCGGTTGATCTGCTGGTCGCCAACCCGCCGTACCTGACAGAGGCCGAGTATGACACGCTGGACCGGTCGGTGCGAGATTACGAGCCCGCGATCGCATTGGTCGGCGGACCCGACGGCCTGTTGCTGATCCGGCGGTTGCTGGCCGAAGCACGGGACGTCGTTGCCGCAGGTGGCTGGATCGCCCTGGAAGTAGACACGACGCGGGCCCACGATTGCGGGCGCCTCGCCGAAGCCGCTGGATGGTTGGACGTCACGGTTCTCGATGACCTGTTTGGCCGCGCGCGCTACCTGCTCGCCCGGCGGGGGAAAGCCGCATGATCGACGACAAGGCGCAGGAACTCGGCCGGCTCATCGGGCAGGCGCCCGAGTATCAGGCGCTTCGGCGCGCCGAACAGGCGTTGCGGGATGACGGCGAAGCCCAGAAGCGTCTCGAGACGATCTCCCGCCTGACGCGCGAGTTCGACCAGATGATGGCGCAGGGTCAGCCGCCCGACGAGGCCAAGGCCAAGGAGTACGAGACCACTCTGCACGAATTCGAGCTCTCGCCGATCGGCCAGGGTTATCTGGTCGCCCGCGCGAACCTGGACAAGCTGATGGCCAAGGTCAATCAGTTGATCGCGGAAGGGATGGAGCGCGGCGCGGTCAGCGGTATCATCACGCTCTGATGGCTCGCGGCTTCTTCCTGGTGCTCGAAGGGCCGGAGGCGGCAGGCAAGTCGACACTCGCCCGCGCGATTGCGCTGCGCATGCGCGACGACGGGACGGATCCGGTCCTGGTGCGTGAGCCCGGCGGCACGCCCGTGGCCGAAGCGCTGCGCCACGAATTGCTCGACGCGACGCGCGAATGGACGCCCGCGCTGGAGTTGCTCTACCTCGTCGCGGCTCGCGCCGACCTGGTGACCCGGGTGATCCGCCCCGCGCTTGACGCGGGCCGTACCGTGGTGTCTGACCGGTACGATCTCTCGACCTTTGCCTATCAAGGAGCGGGTCGCGAACTCCCGCTTGAGCATGTGCGTTGGATCAATGGGGCCGCAACCGGCGGATTGGCGCCCGACCTCACCGTGGTGCTCGACCTCGACCCCGACACCGCGCGGGTTCGACAGCAGGCAGCCGGCAAGGGACTCGATCGGCTCGAGCGCGAGCCCGTCGATTTCCATCGACGCGTTGCCTCGGCGTATCGTGCCGCTGCCGGCGCCGGCGTGCGCCACATTGCGGCGGACGCGTCACCGGCCGTGGTGCTGGCCGAGGCGTGGCGCATGATTTTCGAGGCGCGGCCAATGCAATTTCGTCCGCGCGATGCATAGCGATTTCCGGGTTCCGGGGGAACAATGAAACAGCGTTGGGGTATTGTCGCGGTCGTTGCCGTGGTCTCATTTTTCAGTGGCGGGTGGCTCTTGCGCGGGGCGCGCATGCCGGCGGGGCTGCACGGCCCCGAGCTGCTGCAGACCGTGCTCAACTACGTCAGTCACTTCTACGTTGACTCGCTGCCGCCCGACAGCCTGTACGACCTCGCTGCTACCGGTGCGGTTCGCGCGCTCAACGATCCCTATTCGACGCTCGAACAAGTCGAGGACTTTCGCTCGCTCAACGAAGTGACCAGCGGGAACTACGGTGGTCTCGGCATGCAGATCGACGTGCGCGGTGGCTGGATCACCGTGATCGCACCGCTGCCGCAGACGCCGGCCGAACGCGCCGGTATCGAACCCGGCGACCAGATCGAGGAAGTCAACGGCAAGTCGGTACAAGGAGTGAGTCAGGACAAGGCGATCAAGACGTTGCGAGGAGCTGCCGGCACCAAGGTGGAGCTCAGGATCCGGCGACCGGGAATCGCCACGCTACTGCCCTTCACGCTAGTTCGTGAAATAATTCACAATCGATCGACGCAACCGGGCACCATGCTCGACAAGACCGTGGGGTACGTCTCGCTCAGCACGGTGAGCGACAGTTCCGCGAGCGAGCTGCGCGGCGAGATCAACGGACTGTTGAAGCATGGAATGAAGGGATTGATTCTCGATCTCAGGACCAATCCCGGCGGGCTGCTTTCGCAGGGCGTCTCCGTCTCCGACCTCTTTCTGGATGCCGGCCGACGGATCGTCGAGACGCGCGGGCGGATGCCGGAAATGAATCGGCAGTTCGTCGATGAGACACCGCAGGTCTGGCCGACCCTTCCCGTGGTGGTGCTGGTGGACGAATACACGGCGAGTGCGGCCGAGATCATCGCCGGTGCCCTCCAGGACAACGATCGCGCGGTGATCGTCGGCGCCGCGACCTTCGGCAAGGGATTGGTGCAGTCGTTGTGGCCGTTCGGCGACGGCAAGGGGCTCAAGCTCACGACGGGTCGCTGGTTCACGCCGAGTGGGCGCACGATTCAACGTACCGCCAAGAGTCAGGAGGAACAGCAGCGCCTGGCGATTGCGGAGGCCAGTCATAACGACCTGCACTGGCTTGACTCGCTGCCGTCGTTCAAGACGGTGAGCGGCCGGACGGTGAAGGGCGGCGGCGGCATCGTCCCCGACCGGATCGTCCGCGCGGACACGCTCACCGCGCCGGAACGCGATTTCGCCAAGACGCTGGGGCCGAACGTTTCGACCTTCCGCGACGCGCTGGTCGCGGAAGCTCTCGATCTCAAGGCGAAACACGGCGTCCAGAGTCCCGACTTCCAGGTCACCGACGCGATGCGGCAGGCAGTCCTCTCTCGGATGGCAGCCAGGCAGGTGACGTTGACGCCAGCCGAGGTCGCCGGTGGGTCGCGCCTGATCGATCAGCAGTTGTCGTACGAGGTCGAGCGTTACGTCTTCGGACGCGCGGCCGAGCTGCGCCGACGCACGCAGGACGACGCGCAGGTTCGCGCGGCGCTCGAGCTCTTCCGGAATGGCGGCACTCAGGCTGCGTTGATGTCACAGGTCGCCGGCGGCCCAGCCGGCAAGTGAGCCTCGAGCGCGTTGCCGTCATTGGCCCTGGCCGCGTCGGACTCACTCTCGCGCGAGCATTGACGCGTGCGGGGCGGTCGGTCGCGGTGTTGGGACGCAACGCCGGGACCTTACCGGATCCCCTGGAATCAGTGGTGACCGAGTGGCAGTCCGACACTGCGGCAGCCGCCGTAATTCTCATCGCCGTTCCGGACGGCGCGATCGAATCAGTCGCCGAGCGACTCGCGAGCGAGCGCTGCATTACCGCTGCGCACACGGTGGTCCACACCTCCGGCATTCGGAGCCGCGCCGCGCTGGCAGCACTGGAAGACGCGGGGGCGGCGCTTGGGTCCTGGCATCCGCTGCAGACCTTCGCGCGGCGGTCTGGAGAGCCGGAGGCGCTCGCGGGTTCGCCGGCGGTGATCGAAGGCGACGACCGGGCGCTCGCGACCGGACGGGCGCTCGCCGCCCAACTGCACATGCGTCCCGTCATCGAACTCGAGGCCACGAGCAAGCCGCTCTACCATGCAGCGGCGGTCTTTGCCTGCAATTATCTCGTCGTGCTGGCCGACATCGCGGACCGGCTCACCCGTGACGCCATCGGAGAACCGGCGCCTGCCACGCTCTTCCTGCCGCTCATGCGCCGGACGCTGGCGCATCTCACCGACGGCACCGCAGCCGCGCTGACCGGTCCACTCAGTCGCGGTGACGCGGGAACGATCGCCATGCACCTCGCGGCGCTCCAGGGCGCGGACCGGGTAGCGTACCTCGCACTGGCCGATGAGGCTCTGGGCCTGGCGGTGCGTTCAGGGTTGCGGCCTGATCTGGCGTCGGAGGTCGAGCGGGTGTTGCGTGGTGAGGTGACCGCTACTGATCGATGATCCGCGTTCCCTTGGGAGGCATGCAGCTGAAGGTCGCCGGCGGTATCGATCGATTGATCTGCAACTGGGACAATTGCAGTGTCCGTTTGTGATCGCGCGATTCCTCGATTTCAAGCCGGCGTGGCAGGCTGTTCTCGCGATCGAACCAGATCGTGGCGCGGCGGAACGGAAGGTCGCTGGATATCGGCTCCATCACGACCGCGTCGGTCATGTGGTTGTCGATCTCCTCTGACTGCAGATAGGTGATCCGGTAGCGGTCCACCGCGTCGTCGAGAAAGGTTCCCAGCAGGTTGGTGCCATACGTCGGATGATTCTGCAGCGGATAGCGCATCACCTGTCCCGGCGTCTCGCTCGGCGTATAGACCCAGAGCTTGGTGCCGTCCGCGACAATCGCATCCTTGGGCGGGTCGGTGAAACGCATGGCGAAGTGATTCTTGCCTTCCTGGTACAGCACCCCGCGCGAATCCGGCTGATCGATCATCTTGTCGTCGAAGTGCTGGCGGAACGCCGCTTGAAAGCTGGAGAGCGCTGCATACGCCCGCGTCGCGCGCGCCACGACCGGAATTCCGGGATCGCCTGCCTGCGCCCGGAGGCCGGGGTGGATGGCGACGATGCCCGCGAGTGCGAGCCACGAGGCGCGACCCGTCAGACCGGGCTCCCCACCGTTGCGACCGACCGGCCGATCACTTCGGCGATCGCGCCGACCTCGCGCATCAGGCGATCGAACTGCTCGGGGAAGAGGCTCTGCGCGCCATCCGACATCGCGCGTTCGGGGTTCGGGTGCACTTCAACCAGCAGCCCATCGGCACCGGCAGCAATGGCGGCGCGCGCCATTGGCGTCACCAGGTCCCGGCGACCGGTGCCGTGGCTCGGGTCAGCCATGATTGGCAGATGCGAGAGACCGTGCACTACCGCGATCGCGCCGACGTCGAAGAGGTTGCGCGTCGTGGTGTCGAACGATCGAATCCCGCGTTCGCAGAGAATCACGTTCGGATTGCCCTCGGCCAGGATGTATTCGGCCGAGAGGAGCAATTCGGTGATCGTCGCCGCCAGCCCGCGCTTGAGCAGGATCGGCTTGCGCAGCTTGCCGCATTCCTTGAGCAGCGGGTAGTTCTGCATGCTCCGCGCCCCGATCTGCACGATGTCGGCCGTCTAGGCCACGAGCTCCAGGCCTTCGACATCCATCGCTTCGGTAATGATCAGCAACCCGGTTTCCTGCCGCGCCAGGTCGAGCAGTTCGAGCCCCTTCTTGCCGAGGCCCTGGAACGAGTACGGCGATGAGCGTGGCTTGAAGGCGCCGGCGCGCAGGACGGTGGCCCCGGCGGCCTTGACGGCGCGCGCCGCCGCCAGGATCTGGTCGGCGTTCTCGACGGAACACGGGCCTGCCATCATCACCACTTCGGGACCGCCGACGGCGGTGCCGTCCGGCAGCGCAACGCGAGTGGCGTCGAGCTTCCACTCGCGTGAGACCTGCTTGTATGGCTTGGTGACGTGGATGATCTCGGCGACACCGGCCATGCCCTCGATGGTGGACGCATCGACCCGGCCGTCGTTGCCGACCAGTCCCACGGTCGTGCGCTGGCGGCCCGGCATCGGACGGGCTTCGTAGCCCATGGCATTGATGACCGATACCACGCCCGCGATATCCGCCGGCGTGGCGTCCTGTTTCATGACAATCAGCATGACGAAAAGATAGTCGGAGAGGCTACGAAGGAGGGGCGGCGGGCCGGCGCGCCCAGCCCGCTTTGCCGCTACGCGGCTACGGTGTGGTCCGCGATCCGCACGCCGACGATGGTCGAGACGCCAAGCTCCTGCATGGTGACGCCATACACCGTGTCGGCGGCCTGCATGGTCCGTGGATTGTGCGTAATCACCAGGAATTGCGTCTGGATCTTGAACTCGTCGAGCAGCAGCAGGAACCGGCCGACGTTGGCATCGTCGAGCGGTGCGTCGACTTCGTCCATGAGGCAGAACGGGCTCGGCTTGGTGAGGTAGATCGAGAAAAGCAACGACACCGCCACGAGCGTGCGCTCTCCGGAAGAGAGCAGGTGGATGCGCTGGGTGCGCTTGCCGCGTGGAGCGGCGTGGATCTCGATTTCCGATTCGAGCGGATCGGACGGATCGGTGAGGCGCAGTTCGCATTCGCCGCCGCCGAACAGCGTCTGGAACACCTGGAGGAAATTGGCGCTCACCGCGTTGAAGGTTTCCTCGAAGAGTGCCCGCGCGGTGCCGTCGATCTCCTTGATCGCCTGCAGCAGCGACTGGCGCGCCGCGACCAGGTCATCGCGCTGCGCCTGCAGGAACGCCAGTCGCTTGCTCTCTTCGGCGTGTTCTTCCACGGCCAGGGCGTTGACCGGTCCGATCGCTTCGAGCGCGTTGATGATCCGCTCCGCCTCGAGGTCGAGTGCTTCGAGCTCGAGATCGAGCGGTGGCGCGGCTTCGAGCAGTGCAGCGAACGGACGCTTCCACTCCGCCTCCACGCGTTCGACGATCCGGCTGCGCTGCGACGTCGTCTCGGCAACATCGAGCTGCAGACGGTGGTGTTCCTCGCCCATCGACTCCGTCTCGTTGCGGGCGGCGACCAGCTCGGCTTCGCGGTCCGCCAATGCGATTTCCGCCGCCTGCAGTGCGGCTTCGGCTTCGGCCGTGGCGATGGACAGCGCGTTGACCCGTTGCTGCATCTCCTCAAGGGAAGCCTGGCCGGCGGCGCGTTGCGCTTCGACCTGAGTGCTGTCGGCCTCCAGACG
>JBOHRY010000331.1:0-3873 GCA_050732955.1 Gemmatimonadales bacterium
CGACGATGGCGGCGGCGGCAGCGACGCGCGGGTCGTGATGATCGCGCCCACCGCGGGTCAGTACGTCATCCGCACCAACACTTTTGGCCCGATCCAACACGGAGCATACACGCTGATGGTCGAACGCGCCGAGCCTCCCAAGGCGCAGTAGCCAGTCGTCGCGCGGCCGAAGCTGGGGGTGCCTGCCGCCCTCGCGCCCTGCCGCCCTCCCGCCTACTCCGGCTTCAACGTCGACCCGATCTCATTGCCGATCCGCATACCCCAGCGTTGGCCAATGGCTGACGACTGCGCGATCAGAGTCGGTTGGAGCTGGCGCACGCGCTGTCCGATCGGTGAGCGATAGAAGGCGACCAGCGACTCGAGTTCCGACAGGGAGAAATTGGCGGCATAGACGCCGGCGACGCTGTCGGCGAGTTGCGGAGCATCCTTGACCATCTGCGCCTCGACTCGCGTCCAGAACTCCTCCGGCAATTGCGAGGTTGCCTGGCGCTGCGCCACCAGGGCGGTGCGCATCGATGTGACCATCGCTTCCGCCATGCCGCTCGCCTCGACCATCGCCCGGGCCGTCGCCATCCGCGCGGAATCCGGCGGCGATGCGGCGGAGTCTCCCTGCGCCCGCGCCGATCCGGCGAACAGACAACTACACACCATCAACTTCACCGCCATGGATCGCGTGCGCTGGCGCATCGGGAATCTCCTCGGGAAGGTGGTTGCGGTGCTGCCTAATAGTACTGCCGTGCACTCCCGAGACCCTAACGCCAAACCCTTAATGCTCAACGCCCAACGCCTAACGCCTTTCCACCTCAACTCGCTACGGCCTCGAGATCCTTGATCAACGCGGCCGCCGAGAAGCCTGGCGCGAACCTCGGCTGCTTCGCTTCCGGCGGCACGATGGCATACGCCTCATCCACGCACTCATCCCACCACGACCAGGTGGCCTCCTGCGTGTTCCCCCAGGTCAGCACCGTGACGCCGGACGGGGTGTATCCCACCGCGTACACGGCGTGACCGTCGGTGGTCAGCGGACCCGGCGTCCACGGCCTGCGCTCGTTGAACTCTTCGATACAGCGCTGCTGCACCTGGAAGCCCAGAAATACGCCACCGAAGAGCGCGATCGCCTGCTTGACATGGTCGTGCTGCTTCGGCTCGATGCTGGCGAACGCCAGGACCTCGTCGCCACCGACCGGATGCCGGCGCCAGTAGTTCAGCACGTCGAGTTCATTCAATCCGCTATCGACGCCGCCGGTCAGGTGCAGGTACACCTTGATGACCTCGGCGGACGACATGATGCGCTTCCGGCCGATCAGCGCCCGATACACCGTGGCCGCATGCGCCACCGCCGCGATGGTGCAATCGCCCAGCCGGTCGTTTCCATCAATCGGGAAGAGGCGGGTTGCATCCGCGATCTTGAGGTTGGCGTACACCGCGGCAAGCACATTGTGCGCGGGCTCCGGCGGCGGAAGCGCCGGGGTGAGATAGTCCTGGAATCTCAGCGTCCGATAGTCGCGCTTGGGCGGATGTTTGCCAAATCGATACGTCGGCATGGTCGCGACACCTCCTCCTCACGTGCACCGGGTGGCCAGCAACACACGAACCCGGTGAAGGCGAGGGTCGTGCCACTCGGCAACCGGCTCGACGCACGATGCGTGCGGCTGGGACTGACGGCGCGCCGGTTGAGCTCAACGCCTTGCGCCGCGCGGGTTTCCCTGCGGTGTGGACGCGTTCGGTCCGGACTCCACGACCTCACAGGGTGGACCGGCCATCGGAGACGCGGTTGGCAGGCGACACGCCAGTGTCCCCCAGCGGTGACACCGCGTCCTGTTGGAGGGACAGTGGTTTGGGAGCTATAGTTTCCGAATCCACCATGATCCTCGCGCCTCTTGCCACCCTCGGTCACGAGCTGATCGGCTTCTTCGGAATCCTGTCGTGGCTCGACATGATGGCGCACCACGACTACTCGCCGCTCAGGACCTGGCAGGGTTTTACCGGGGCGATCGGCCCGATCCTGCCGGTGCTGCTGGTGGTCGAGATCGTCAGGGCCCTCCTCAGTCGCAACTTCAAGGGCAAGGACTACAAGGTCATCCTCATGACCTACGTGCTGAACCGCGTGCTCGGCACGTTCATCTCGATCGCGGCAGTCGCCTTCTGCATCGGGCTGTTCAGTCCCTACGCCATCCTGCAGACCCATATCACCTGGTACTGGCTCCTGTATGGCTATGTCGCGTGGGAGCTGGCACACTTCGTCTATCACTACCTGGCCCACAAAGTGCGTCTGCTCTGGTGCCTGCACTCGACGCACCATGCGGTCGAAAGCATGAATCTTTTCGTATCGCACGCGCACTTCTTTCTGGAGGCGCCGTACGCCGACGTGATCCGCACCACGATCTGCATCCTGCTCGGCGTCTCACCGCCGCTGCTTTTCGTGATCATGTTCATCGACGGGACGTGGGGGATGTTCATCCACGCGAGCGAGCATCTTGTCGGTGACGGACGCATGGGCGTCGTTGGCCGGTTCATCCTCACGCCGGCACATCATCGGGTGCACCACGCCCGCAATCCGCTGTACATCGACACCAACTTCTGCAATCTGCTCAACGTCTGGGATCACGTCTTCGGCACGCTCCAGGACCAGCAACGGGAACTACCGCCGGAATACGGCATCACGCGCAAGTGGAAGACCGGCAACTTCTGGGATTTCTATTTCGGCGAACTGGTGGCGCTCGGCCGCGACGTGGCCCGGGCACCCGGCGTCCGCAACAAGGTCGCCTACCTGCTGATGCCGCCCGGATGGAGTCATACCGGCGATCACAAGACCGCGACCGCGATCCGGGCGGCATATCGCGCCGCCCATCCGTCGGATATAGTGGCGACCGAAGCCGGCGCATCGACCGCGCCATCGCAGCAACCGGTGGGGTCCTGATGCGCGGCGGCGGCGGGCGGCTGATCGGGACGATCATCGCAGTCGTCGTTGCCGGTCTCGTGACGCCGGTTCCCGGTACAGCGCAGGCCAGGCCTATTGCGCGGTCGCAGCTGCCGGCCAACGTCCGCGCCCAACTCGACCGCGGCGCGCTGATCAAGTTGTCCACCGGCCGGCCCGATACGGTGCCGAAAAACATCGCCGCGCCGCTGCTCGCTCCAGGCGAGGCGCTCGCTGCCCGCACCGGTGACAGCGCAACGCTGGCCGGGGTGAGCCCCAAGTCGGCGAATCACGCGAGCGGCCGGCCGTCACCGATGAACGGCGTGGATACCACGTTCGCGCTGCCATTCACCTTTGTCGGATTCGACAAGGCCGGTGGGACACCTGCGTACCAGCCGGTGTACATCGCCGAGGGCGGGCTGCACTATGACGCGGCGGCGGACGGTTTCGCGGGAGATTTCCTGATCCGCCTCGACCTGGTTGACGGCTCCGGCGATTCGGTGAGCCTGGCGCGATCGATCGGTCTCACCTTTGGTGGCGATGCCGATTCGATCGTTCCCAATGCGCTGCAATTCGGCTATACCGGCGGGATGTACCAGCGAGTGCGCGTCGTGGTCCATAGCGCCCGCGATTCGCTGCGCGTGCAGGTGGTGCCGCAGTTCGACCCCAAGGGCGTGTCGATCTGGATGACGGTGCAGCCGTCGCTGACGTTCGAAACGCCGCCGGCATCGATCCAGGGCTATGGAATCGAGACCGCAACACTCGTGATCGGCACCCGAGGAGTCCCGACGTTCAGTGATTCGATCGACGCCACGGTGAGCGCGGATCGCGGTACGCTGAACGGGCATCTGCTGCGACTCCCGAAAACAGGTGGCGTCGTGACGCTCCGATCGGCGGGAGCGCTCGGACCGGTCACCGTACGCGTGACATCCCCGACGCTCGCGACTGCCGAGACC
>JBOHRY010000332.1:0-2540 GCA_050732955.1 Gemmatimonadales bacterium
TCACGAACGTGATCAATCCGCGCAGCCACGTCTCGCGGAAGAACGAGTATCGGCGGACGCTCGTCCGCCGCGGCGCCTCGATCGGCGCGAACGCCACCATCGTCTGCGGCACCACGCTGGGCGAATACTCGTTCATCGGCGCCGGGGCAGTCGTGACAACCGATGTGCCTGATTTCGCGCTGATGGTGGGAGTGCCGGCGCGGCGAGTGGGGTGGGTGTCGCAATGTGGTGTGAGGTTGGAGATGAAGGAGGGGAAGGCGGTGTGTTCGGCGTGCGGGTGGAGGTATGTCGAACAGAGGGGGAGGGTAGTGGGGACGGCGCCATAGCCCGGAGCCCGGAGCCTAGAGGCGAGAGTAAGGCGGGACTTTAGTCCCGCACGTTAGGAATGAGCCCGGAGCGAGCCCAGAGTCCGGGGCCGGCCCAGAGCCCAGAGCCAGAGCCCGGAGGCGGGACTTTAGCCCCGCACCTCAGGACTCTGGGATCCGGGACTGTTTCCGGCTCACTTCTCACCCGGCTTGAACTTGAGTCCTCGACCCCGGTGGGAGACGTGCCCGTTCCGATGCTGGACCTGAAGGCGCAGTACCAGACGATCAAGGACGAGGTCCTTGCCCGGATGATGGCGGTGATCGAGCGCCAGCATTTCATCATGGGCGCCGAGATCGCCGAGCTGGAATCGGCGATCGCCGCCTTGTCCCATACCAGGCATGCCGTGGGTTGCGCCTCGGGTACCGACGCGATCCTGCTGCCGATCCGCGCCCTCAACCTCAAGCCCGGCGACGAGGTGATCGCACCGGCGTTCACCTTTTTCGCCACGGCGGGCGCGATCCACAATGGTGGAGGGCGCCCGGTGTTCGTGGATATCGACCCGGGGACCTTCAACGCCGATCCCGATGCCATCGCCCGCGCGATCACGCCGCGCACCAAGGCGATCGTGGTGGTCGATCTGTACGGTCAGATGGCGGCCATGGAACGGGTGCTGCCGCTGGCCCGGGAGCACGGAATCGCCGTGATCGAGGATGCGGCCCAGGCGATCGGGGCGCGGCGCACGATCGATGGCGCTTGGCGCATGGCGGGCGAGCTGCCGACGGTCGGGACCTTCTCGTTTTTCCCGAGCAAGAATCTGGGTGGATACGGCGACGGCGGCATCATGACACTGCAGGACGATGCCCTCGCCGAGCGGCTCAAGCGGCTCCGGCTGCACGGGGGCGCCAAGCAATACCATCACGAGGAAGTGGGCCTCAATTCCCGGCTCGACACGCTGCAAGCTGCGATTCTTCTCGCCAAGCTGCCGCACCTGGCGGCGTGGAGCGCGGGCCGGCGGGCTCGGGCGGCGCGATACACCGAGGCCTTTGCCGGCTTCGCGCCGGTGCGGACGCCGGTCACCGATCACGCCAACGAACACATCTTCCATCAGTACACGATGCGAGTGGAGCGCCGCGATGCGTTGCGCACCTTTCTGCAGGAGCGGGGCATCGGTTCGATGGTTTACTATCCGGTGGCGCTGCATCTGCAACCGTGCTTCGCCGATCTCGGCTACCGCGCGGGGTCGCTTCCGGTGACCGAGCAGGCGATGAAGGAAGTCATTTCGCTGCCGATCTATCCCGAGCTCACGGATGCGCAGCAGGACGAAGTCATCGCGGCAGTGCGCGAGTTCTACGGGTGAGTCGGCTGAAGGTCGGCGTCATCGGTGCGGGCGCCTGGGGTCGCAATCACGTGCGGACGCTGGCGACGATGGCCGATGTCGAGCTCGCCGCGGTGTGCGACGCGAGCCCGGCCACGCGCGAGAAGATCGCGGCGCAGTATCCGGGGCGCTTCGTCACCGAGTCGCCGGTGGAACTCTTCCGGCGCGTCGAAGCCGTGGTGATCGCGGCCCCGGCGCCGGCGCATGCACCACTGGCACTTCAGGCCATCGCCGCCGGGATCCCGGCGCTGGTCGAAAAACCGTTCGCTCTCACCGTGGCCGACGCCGAGGCGATGGCGGAGGCAGCGGCGAGACACCGGGTGCCGCTGCTGGTGGGCCATTTGCTGGTCCATCATCCGATCATCGCGCTGCTCAAGACCAAGCTGCATGACGGCTCGCTGGGTGAGGCGCGCTATCTCTATTCGCAACGGGTGAACCTGGGCCAAGTGCGCCCGGACGAAAATGCGCTCTGGTCGCTTGGTCCCCACGACGTGTCGATCGCGCTCGACTTGCTGGACGAGGTGCCGGTGCGCGTGGCGGCACACGGCCATGCCTACCTGCAACCGGGAATCGAAGACGTCGTGTTCCTGATCATGACCTTCGCATCCGGAGTGGTGGCTCACGCGCAGCTCTCCTGGCTCGATCCGCACAAGGAGCGCAAGCTCACGGTGGTGGGGTCGCGGCAGATGGCGGTATTCGACGACATGGCGCCGCGAGAAAAGCTGCGGATTTACGACAAGGGCGTCGACCGAAAGGAAGCCTTCGTTTCGGCGGCGGAATCGCTGACGCTCAGGGAAGGGGACATCTCGATCCCCCGGATCCCCGGCGGGGAGCCCCTGCCGATCGAACTGGCCCACTT
>JBOHRY010000333.1:0-8757 GCA_050732955.1 Gemmatimonadales bacterium
ATCGTCCTCTACGCCGGTTTTCCATGGACCGTGGTTCGGCTGGTCGAGTGGGCTGAGCGACGGCAGGCCGGCTTGGCGCTTCGGGCCGTGCCGACGGCGGACGGCGTCGTCCCCTTCCTCGATGGCGGCAGCGGGCCGGTGCTGTTGCTGTTGCATGGATATCAGGACCAGAAGGCTTCGCTGGTCGCCCTCGCCCGGCCGCTCACCCACCGATTCCGGGTGGTGATTCCCGACCTGCATGGATTCGGCGAGAATCACGCCGCTACCAACGGCGATTATCGACCTGCGGCGCAGGCCCGGCGATTACACGACTTCGTCGCGGCGCTCGGTCTCGACACGATCGATCTCGCGGGCGTGTCGATGGGTGGCGAGATCGCGGGCGCGTACGCCGCTGCCTACCCGGACAAGGTTCGAACCCTCGCCCTCATGAGCGCCGCGGGCGTGCGCCCCGATACGATTTCGCCGCTCGGCCGGCGCCTGCTTGATGGCGACGACGTTTTTCACGTCGCCGATCGCCGTTCGCTGGACACGCTGATCGCGCTGATCAGCGATTCGACACTCAGGCTTCCGGACGTTGTTCGGCGGGCGATGATCGCTGAATACCATCGGCGCAATCCGCAGTGGGATTCGGTGTTCCGGCAGTTGATCGAACCGGGGGTGCGCTACCTGCTCGACTCGCTCGCCCCGGTCATCACGCCGAGAACCCTGGTGCTCTGGGGTGCCTGGGACCCGCTCTTCCCGGTGTCAGCCGGGCGTCGGCTCGCGGCGCGGATGCCGTCGGCGGAGTTCGTGGTGCTCCCCGATTGCGGGCATCTCTGCGTGGGCACACGCGCGGCCGAGGTCTCTCGCGCTTACCTGGCGTTCCGATTGAGCGCCGGTTCCACGGGAGCCACGAAATCCTCCTCGGTCGGCGGACGAAAGATCACGTCGAGCGCGAGGTAGAACGTCTTGGTCCACGGGTAGAGCACCAGCGGAAGGATGACAGCGGCGATGCACGCCCCGACGGTAATGGCGGTCCAGTGCGGAGCCGGCCACTGCCACCAGATCGCGACGACCACGCCGATCGTGAGCAGCAGCAAGGTCACACCCAGATTGACGTTGTAGCTCCCGAGCCAGTAGCCCTCTTCGGCGCGGTCGAGGCGGAACCCGCAGCGTGGGCAATTGGGAGATTCGCGAAACCAGCTGAGCAGCACCGGCCGGGCACCGCAGGCGATGCAGCGCAACTGCACCGCGCGAAGCAGGCACTGCGAGACGCGCATCCGGCACGCCGCCTACGGCAGAGGTATGCTGTCCCGGACCAGCAGGAGAATCGCGGCGAGCGGGACCACGAGGTAATGCTTGTCCTCGAAGGTGATCTCGATGGCCGCCTTGCGAAAGAAGATCGCCTGGTCGCCCACGCGCGCCTGCAGCGGACGGTGGCGCGGTGCGCGGTCGTCGACCTTCCACGGTTCGTTTTCGAATGCCGCCGGATCGGGAAGCGGGTCGCCAGGTCCCGTTGCCACGATCAGTCCCGTCTGTACGGCGAGCGAGTCGATCGCGGTCGCCGGGAGGTAGAGCCCGACTCGAGTCCGCTGCTCATCGCCACTTTCGGGCGTGATCAGCACCCGGTCGCCCACCACGATCAGGTCCTTGGGTAGCGAATCCATCCGCTAGTGCTCGCTCGTCTGCATATGAATCGTCACGAGCTGCGTCACCCGCAACTTGCGACGCATGGTGGGCAGCTGCAGCACGACCTCTTCGCCGACCTGGCGATCCTTGAGCGCACGTCCGAGCGGCGAGGCGAGCGAGATGTGCCCGGCGTCAATGTCCATCATCTCGGCGAGGACCAGCGTGTACTCCTCTTCCTCACCGGTCTTGATATCCTCGACCTTGACGCGAGAGCCGAGCCCCACGCGATCGACCGGGGCTTCGGTGTTGGCGAGCTGCGTCAGTTGATTGAGCCGCTGGTGGAGCTGGCCCAGCCGGGCCTGCACAAACTGCTGCCGCTCGAGCGCCGACTTGTACTCGGAATTCTCGCGCAGATCGCCCATCTCGACGGCGGTGGCGATGGCCTGCGGCAGGGTCACGGCGAGCTCGTGTGACAGTTCCTCGATCTCATTCCCGAGCTTTTCGCGCATCTCCCTGATCATCGGTGCGTCCCGGTCGCGGTACAGAAAGAGGTGCGGCCCATTCGGCTCTCGGCCGGATGGACCGCCCTGACACCGGGAACTTACTGCCGATTCCGGGAAAAGGGGAACCGCAAGCTAGATTGACACATGTGGCGCGCGACGACGGTGGGACTGCTGGTCACGCTGGCGGGTTGCCACCATGCCGCTGTTGCGGCGACCGGGTCGCAGGCGGTTCGAGCGACGCAGGCCAACGCGGTCGAGCAGCCGACCGCACCCGACTCGCTGGCGCGGGCGCGGCTGACCGATCTCTCCGCTATTCCCGGAATCCGCTTCGACATTCGATACGCCACGACCAATAACTTCACCGGTGCGGTGTTGCCGGGTTACGGCGCTCCGCGTTCACTGCTGCGTCGCGAAGCCGCCACGGCGCTCGCCCGGGTGGAGCGCGATCTCGAGTCGCGAGGGATGTCGCTCAAGGTCTGGGACGCGTATCGCCCGGTCCGCGCGACGCTCGCCATGGTGGACTGGTGCGAGCGGAATCACCGCACCGACCTGCTGGATTCCGGGTACATCGCGCGACGCTCGCGGCACAACCAGGGCGTGGCCATCGATCTCACCGTCGTCGATCGCGCGAGCGGGCGCGAACTCGACATGGGTACGCCGTTCGACAATTTCTCGGCCCGCGCGCACACGGCGAATGCGGAGGGCCAGCAGGCGCTGAACCGACGGATTCTCGGCGCGGCGATGGAGCGTGCCGGGTTCGTCAACTTCGTGGGCGAGTGGTGGCACTTCTCCTACGATGTTCCCGACCCGGTGCCGTTCGACCTGCCGCTGGAGGCGTGGTGATCGGGGCCAGTGCCGCCGGTCGCGCGCGCGTGCGGAACGCGAGGTAGTCGCTTGACCCGCCTTATCTTATCTGATATGCTGTACCGCGAAAACACTACGCCGAACCACGTTCCCAGCGACGAACCCCTAGGCCGGGATATGCCCCTGATGCGACATTCGCGCCCGCCGCGATGGTGGCTGGCACCTCTTGGCCTGATGTGCGCTTTCGCGCTGGTGCTGGTTGCCGGCTGCAGCGGGCCGTTTCCGCAGTCAACGCTCAATCCCCGCGGCGATTTCGCGCAGATGGTGGACGCCGTCTTCATGAAGACGGTCTACCTCGCCACCGTGGTCTTCATCCTGGTCGAAGGCGCCTTGCTCTGGGCCGTCTTCAAGTTTCGCGGCAAGCCGGGCGATCCCGATCCACACCAGATTCACGGCAGCACAGTCGTCGAGATCGTCTGGACAATCGTGCCGGCCCTGGTCCTGGCGATCGTGGCGGTTCCCACCGTGCAGACAATTTTTTCGACGGCACGCGTGCCGGACACCAGCGCCGATGGACAGCCGCCGCTCAAGGTCGAAGTAGTCGGCCACCAGTGGTTCTGGGAGTTCCGCTACCCGGACCTTGGCATCACGACGGCGAATGAACTGCACGTGCCGCTCAACCGGACCGTCGATCTCCGGATGAAGTCGGCCGACGTGATCCATTCGTTCTGGGTGCCGCAGTTCGCCGGCAAGCGCGATGTCTTCCCCAATCGCGAAACACGGCTCTGGTTCACCGCCAAGGTGACCGGCAGTTTCCCGGGAGCATGCGCCGAGTTCTGCGGAACCGAGCACGGCCGGATGGATTTTTACCTGATGGTGGATTCGGCCCCGGCGTTCCAGGCGTGGGTGGATCGCCGTCACGCCGATTCGACGATGCAGTTCAACGGGATGCCGATGCATCCGGTGGCGGTCGCCGCGGGACAGGCACCCGCGGTCCCGGTCGATACGCTGGTGGAGCAGGGGCAGAAACTGTTCCAGTCCAAGGGGTGCTCGAGCTGTCACTCGATCTCGTCGATGCACGTGCTCACGGTCATCGGCCCCAACCTGAGCGGCATCGGCAGCCGCAAGATGATCGCGGCCGGGTGGTTACCGAACACCGACGCCAATCTGCGCAACTGGATCGAGCACACGCAGCAGGTCAAGCCCGACGTACTGATGAAGCTCCCGATGCCGGTTTCCGACGCGGAGGTCACGGCGCTGATCGCTTACCTCCGTACGATGCGCTGACGGGACGAGGATACTGACACCTATGGCTACTACGGTACTCGAGCCGGCGCACGCAGCCGCCTACGCGAAACGCAGCGTTCTGGTGGAGTGGCTGACCACGGTTGACCACAAGCGCGTCGGTATTCTTTACGGGGCGTCCGCCTTCCTGTTCTTCCTGATCGGGGGGCTGGAAGCCGAAGTCATCCGGATGCAGCTGGCCAAGCCGGGCAATCACCTGGTATCGCCCGAGTTCTATAACCAGTTGTTCACCATGCACGGCACCACGATGATCTTTCTCGCGGTGATGCCGATCAGTGCCATGTTCTTCAACTTCTTCGTGCCGCTGCTGATCGGCGCCCGGGACGTGGCGTTCCCCAGGCTCAATGCGATGAGCCTCTGGGTGTTCATTCTCGGCGGACTCTTCCTCAACTTCTCGTTCCTGCTCGGCTCGGCACCCAACGGCGGCTGGTTCGGCTACGCGCCACTGTCATCGCGCGAGTTCTCGCCCGGCGTCAACATGGATTTCTGGATGCTCGGCCTCCAGATCCTGGGCATCGCGTCGCTGGCAGCGGGCGTCAACTTCTTCACCACGATCGTCAACATGCGGGCTCCCGGCATGACGCTGATGCGTATGCCGATGTTCGTCTGGTCCGTGCTGGTGACGCAGGTGCTGGTGCTGCTGTCGTTCCCGGTGATCACGGTGGCGCTGATCCTGCTCACCGCCGACCGGGTCTTCGGCTCGAGCTTCTTCTCGTTCGCGGCAACGGCGGGCGGCAGTGGCGGCGGCGATCCGATGCTCTGGCAACACCTGTTCTGGGTGTTCGGCCACCCGGAGGTGTACATCCTGATCATGCCCGCGTTCGGGATCGTGTCGGAGATCCTGCCGGTCTTCTCGCGCAAGCCGTTGTTCGGCTACAGCGCGATGGTGTTCTCGATGGCCTTCATCGCCTTCCTGGCCTTCGGCGTCTGGTCGCACCACATGTTCGCCACCGGCATGGGGCCGCTGGCCGACTCGTTTTTCTCGCTGTCAACCATGCTGATCGCGATTCCGACCGGGGTGAAGATCTTCAACTGGATCGGCACCATGTGGGGCGGATCACTGCAGTTCAAGACGCCGTTCTATTTCGCCGTCGGCTTCATTGCCATGTTCATCATCGGCGGCTTGTCGGGCGTGATGCACGCGGTGCCGCCAGCCGACCTGCAGCAGACGGACAGCTACTTCGTCGTGGCGCATTTCCACTACGTGCTGTTCGGCGGCTCGATCTTCTCGCTCACGGCGGGCGCGTATTACTGGTGGCCCAAGATGTTTGGCCGGATGCTGGACGAGGGGCTGGGCAAGCTGCATTTCTGGCTGATGCTGATCGGGTTCAACGTGACGTTCTTCCCGATGCACTTTACCGGGCTGCTCGGCATGCCGCGCCGGATCTATACGTACCCGGCCGGGCTGGGCTTCGATGGCTACAACCTGACCTCGACCATCGGTGCATTGATTCTCGGGTTTTCGTTCGTGGTGTTCATCTACAACATCCTTCGTACCTGGCGGCGTGGCGAGCCGGCGCCGGCTGATCCGTGGGGCGGTGCCACGCTCGAGTGGGCGATTCCATCGCCGCCGCAGGAATGGAATTTTGCCGTCGAGCCGGTGGTGACCGAGAAGGACGCCCTCTGGGCGATGAAGCGCGCCGCCGGGGTACGCACGTTGCCGGAACCCGCACGGGTGAGCGGCAAGGGTATCCACCTGCCATCGCCAAGCTGGTGGCCACTGTTCACCGCTATCGGCATCCTCGTCTTCATGATCGGGATCATGCTCAAACGGCCCTGGGCCTTCCCGTTCGGGCCGGTGTCGATGGCTGGATTCGCGATCGCCGCGTTCTCGATCTTCAAGTGGTCGTACGAGCCCGTCGACCACCCCACCGCTCACCAGGCTCACTGAGGAATCGCGCTCGATGACCGCTGCCGTTCTCGACCACGACTCCGCACCGGCGCACGAGGAACATCACACCTCGTTGCCGGTCAACAGCCGGAAACTCGCCATCTGGACCTTCATCGGTTCGGAATGCATGTTCTTCGCCTCGCTCATCACGACGTTCGTGATCTATCGCGATTCGCACGCTCGCGGGCCCGGCCCCAAGGACGTCTTCGGCATCCCGCTGGTGACCTCCGGAACGGCGGTGCTGCTCTTCTCGTCGTTCTTCGTGGTGATGGCGCTCAACGGCGCCCAGCAGGGCGACCGCAAGAAGCTGCTGCGCTGGCTCTCGCTGACGGTGCTGTGCGGCATGTTCTTCGTGGGAATGCAGGTATACGAGTTCACCCATTTCGTGCACGACGGGATGGGGTACCGGACCAACCTCTTCGCCTCGAGCTTCTTCACGCTGACCGGATTTCACGGCACTCACGTGGCGATCGGCACGCTCTGGCTGGGAACGCTGCTCAAGGACGCGTGGAAGGGGCGCATCCCGCCGTCGAAGGCGCTGAACCTGGAGATCGCCGCGTTGTACTGGCACTTCGTCGACGTGGTGTGGATCATCATCTTCCCCGTCGTCTACCTGATGAGCCTGGGGCGCTGAGCCTATGACTGCAGATACCGTGATCGTCCACGACAGCCACGACATCCCGCACGCCAGTGCGGGCAAGTACGTCCAGATCGCCTCGGTCCTCTTCGTGCTGACCGCTCTCGAGGTGCTGTTGTACGAGGTGTGCTTCGGTCACCTGCGGGCGGACCTCGGATCGTTCAGCACCTCGCTCGCGCCGCACTTCGTCTCGGTTCTGCTGATCCTGTCGGCGATGAAGTTCTGGTTCGTCGCGATGTTCTACATGCACCTCAAGTTCGACATCAAGATCCTCTCCTGGCTCTTCGGCTTCTCGCTGACGGTCGCCTTCGTGGTGATCTGTGCGCTGTTCGTGCTCTTCACGTACAACCGCACGCAGTGGTGGTGGAACAAGCCCTGGTAGAGTCGCGGGCGCATCACCGGTAGAGGATGGCGCCCGCTACCGTCGTACTCACCCACCCTTCCGTTCGCGCCTCGGCATCATTGTCATCGACCACCGATTCGAAAAGCGCCAGATCAAATGGCGTGGGTTCGAGTGCCTCGTAACGCGCGCTGGTGTGCCGGATCGGGCAGGCATTCTCCAGCACGCCACCCTCCACCGTGATCATGGGCAGGCCGATGATCCGGCAGGTCGCGGGCCGGTCGGTGTAGACCAGGCAGCCACCATCATCGCCAAGCGCTGGACAGGGAAGCGCCGCCAGCCGCTCGCTCACCTCGTCGAACCGTTCATCGCCGAGCGCGTCGATATCCCATGGCGCGTGCCACGCCGGCGCGACATCAGCATACGTCGCGACCTGGGTCCGGGCGCGCGATCGGACGGTGGTCTGCGTCTCCGGGTCGAGTCGCGCCACGGCCCCGGCGACCAGCCGGGCATCCGCCGGCGAGATATCGAACGGTCCGTTACAGCACGCGATACAGCCGCGCCGGCAGAGCACCACGTCCGGCCCGGCCCGTTCGACACCGTCGGCGAACCAGGTATCGAGTTGGCGAAGAGTGTCGGGGTAGTTCATCTCGGCAGCCTGAACGCCGCCCGCGCGAGGAGCAGCCAGCCGGCGATCATGGCAAGCCCGCCGAGCGGAGTCACGGCACCGAGCCAGCGCTGTCCGGTTGCCACCAGCAGGTAGAGTGAGCCGGAGAAGACCAGCACGCCGCCCAGAAACGCCCACGCGGCGGCACCGGCGCCGGGCGCGTTGCGCGACAGCAGCCACGCCGCGGCGAACATCGCGAAGGCGTGATACATCTGGTAGCGTACCGCCGTCTCGAAAATTTCGAGGTCGCGAGGTTCGAGTCGCGTGCGCAACGCGTGCGCTCCGAACGCGCCGAGAACGACGGCGAGGGCGCCGAGCAGTGCGCCAACCGTGGCGGCGAGACGGACGGTCATGACTGGCGGCTTCCGGTGGCGCTCAGGACGGAGACTCGATGGTTGGCGACGTCACCGCCATGCCCATGGCGTGATAGCCGTTGTCGACGTACACCGTAGTGCCGGTGATACCGGCTGCGAGCGGTGAACTGAGAAATGCGGCCGTGTGCCCCACATCCTCAGCTTCCAGGTCGCGCGGCATCGGCGAATTGTCCCGGCAGTAACGGACCATCGCTTCGATGATGCCGATGGCCGACGCCGCGCGCGATGCATACGGGCCGGCGGAGATGGCATTAACACGGACACCGAATCGGCGGCCCGCCTCGAATGCCAGCGTGCGGGTATCGCTCTCCAGCGCGGCCTTGGCCGACGACATGCCGCCGCCATAACCGGGGATGGCGCGCTCGCCTGCGAGATAGCTCAGTGAAAGAAAACTTCCACCGGGCCGCATCATTCCACCGAATTCCCGGATCAACGCCAGGTTGCTGTACGCCGAGACGCTGACAGCGCTCAGGTAACCGGCGCGCGTCGTGTCGAGCAACGCCTTGCGGACCTCGGGTCCGTTGGCGAGCGAGTGCACCACGATATCGACCGGACGCTCGCCGAAGTCCTCGCGCATCCGTCCGGCCGCGCCGGCGATGCTGAAGTCGCCGCGCTCACGGTAGCGTTT
>JBOHRY010000334.1:0-3250 GCA_050732955.1 Gemmatimonadales bacterium
CTCGCTGGTCGATCCCGTTGAGCACGCCGGTGAACCGGTTGCCCATGGCGTCGAAAACGTCGTGGAGTCCGAAGCCGCCGGCGGGCGTGCGCAATTCCTCGGCGTGACGAGGACTCACCGTCGTGGCCATGTCGGCGTGTGTCAGCCCGCCCTTGAGGTAGTTCGTCTTGCCGTACCACTCCAGCTGCGCCGGGTTGTAGACCGACCACGGCAGTCCGATATCCGGAATGACCTCGGGCCCGAAATGCCCCTGATAGCCGCCGTTGTGCACCGACAACACCACCGGAATGCGATCGAACCACGAATTGCCGCGGTACCAGTTCCGGAGATAGACCGCCGCAAGCGCGGCGTGCCAGTCGTGCGCATGCAGCAGCACCGGCCCCGCCGTAATCCGCGGCAATGCGGCGACTGACGCGGCGGCGAATGCGGCGAATCGGCGATAATTGTCGGGGTAGTCGGAGCCGTTCTCGCCGTAGAGTCCGGCGCGTCCGAAGAATCCCTCGTGCTCCAGGAAACAGGTCGGTGTCTCCGATGCAGGCTCGAGCTCGCGCCAGAGCCGGAACGTTTCGGCATGCGGCCCCAGCTGCAACACGAACGGATCACCGACCGGCTCAAGCCGACGCGTGTGCGCTCGCGCAACCCGGTAGAGTGGCACGATCGCCATGGTGCTGAGTCCGTGCCGATGCTGATCGCGATGCAGCCCCCATGCGGCTTCGGCCAGCCCGCCGGTGCGGGCATAGGGATAGTACTCCGCGGCGAGATGCACCACGGTGGGCGCTTCGCCGCCGATACCGGGCAGATGGAACCGGTGGCGTGCCATCATCGCGTCATGCCAGCGGCGGGTCGTCGACGAACGGCTCGCCCCGGAGGATCGGTGCATAATACTGATTCACGTAATCCTGCATCATCCGGCGCGCCGTGAACCAGCGGCCGGCGATGCGAATCGATTCCTTCATCCGCTGAACCCAGCGCCGTGGAATCCCCTGGTCGTCCTGATCGTACCAGAGCGGCACCACGTCCTTCTCCAGCAGCTGATACAGATGCTCCGCGTCGATGGCGTCGACGGCATCGGCGTCGACATCCGGGCCCGGCTTGGGGATTGCCCAGCCGTTCTTGCCATTGAACCCTTCATCCCACCACCCGTCGAGCGTGCTGAGTTGCGGCACGCCATTGAGCCCTGCTTTCATCCCGCTCGTCCCGGACGCCTCGAACGGAATGCGCGGCAGGTTGAGCCAGAGATCGACCCCCTGCACCAGAAGGTGCGAGAGATGCATGTCGTAATCTTCCAGGAACGCCACCCGCCCCTCGAACCTCGGATCACGAGTGAAGTGGTACAGTGACTGCAGGATTTCCTTGCCCGGCGCGTCTTGCGGATGCGCCTTGCCCGCAATGACGACCTGGACCGGACGCTTGGCGTCAGTGATCAGCCGCCGCAGTCGTTCGATGTCGCGGAAGAGCAGGTCCGCGCGTTTGTAGGTGGCGAATCGTCTCGCGAATCCGATGGTGAAGACCGCCGGGTCGAGGAGCGTGCCCGCGGCGACGACCTGGGCTGCCTCGCTCCACTCGTCGCGCCAGCGGCGTCGGGCTTCTTCGCGCAGGTAGCGCATCAACATCCGCTTGAGTTCGCCGTGCGTGTGCCACACCGGGCGCGCGTCGAGTCCCAGCACGGCGTCCCAGATCTCCGCATCGTCCAGGCGGAATCCCCAGTCATCGCCCAGATGATAGTCGAGCAGACGCATGATCGGATTCGCCATCCAGGTGGCGAGGTGCACACCGTTCGTGACGGCCCCGATGGGGACCTGTTCGAGAGGACGTTCGCTCCAGAGGTCCCCCCACAGTTGTCGCGATACCGTTCCATGACGCTTGGCGACGCCGTTGACATGCCCCGCCAGCCGGATCGCCAGCACGGTCATCTGGAACTGCCGGGAATCCGGCTCCCGTGGATGCACCCCCAGCCGGATCGCGGCTTCGGCGTCGGCGCCGAAATCGGCGAGGTAGGGAAGCCCGGCGCACTCGGCCACCTGACCGACATCGAAGGCGTCGTGCCCCGCCGGCACCGGCGTGTGGGTCGTGAAGATCGACGTGCGCCGCACCTCGCTCACCGCGTCACGCATCGGCGTGCCCGAAGCGACCTGTTCGCGCAACCGTTCCAGCATCATGAATGCCGCGTGCCCCTCATTGGCGTGCCATACGGCGGGATTGACCCCCAACGCGCGAAGCACCCTGACCCCGCCCGTGCCGAGGATCCACTCCTGCCGGAGTCGCATCTCCGCACCACCCGAGTAGAGCTTGCTGGTGAGCGATCGATCGGCCTCGTCGTTGACGTCGAGATCGGTGTCCAGCAGGTACAGAGGCACGCGCCCGGCCGTGATCAGCCAGGCGCCGATGTGAACCGGCCGGCCAAAGGTGTTCAACACCGTCACCCATGGCGATTCATCGGGTCCGAACAGCGGGAGCAGCGGCGTCGTCTCGGGGTCGACCTCATCGTCGGAGTCCTCCTGCCATCCGTCCGGCGTGATGCGCTGGTCGAAGTAACCCTTCTTGTAGAAGAGACCGACGCCGACCAGCGGCACCGCCAGGTCGGACGCGGCCTTGCAATGATCGCCGGCCAGAATGCCGAGGCCGCCCGAATAGATCGGAACCGAAGCGTGCAACCCGAACTCGGCACAGAAGTACGCCACTGGCCGGTCGGGGGCGATCCCGTGGTAATGCTCCGGAAACCAGCCGCTCGCGCTGGACTGCTCCAGGGCAAACCACGCCATGACGTCGTCGTAGTGCGAGCAGAAATCCGCGTCGCGGGCCAGCGCTTCGAGGCGCTCTGGCGCGACGCCGTGCAACAGCACTATCGGATTATGATGCGATGCGCGCCACAGCGATTCGTCGATCCGTCGAAAGAGCGCCCGGGCCTGCCGATGCCAGCTCCACGCCAGGTTGGAGGCGAGGTCGGCAAGGCCCTCGAGTCGCGATGGAAGGACAGACCTATCGGAACGAAGCGGCATCCCACGAATCTCCGGCGGCAATGATGGTCGGGCAAGATAAGCCGGGTGATGGGCGCGGCCCCGCGTAGCGTGTCGTGATCGTGACGTGCGCCGCTGTGCCTCCGGAGCGTCTCCGGGGTGACCCCTGCGAATGGATTTCAGCGGGAATGAATTCGGCACAGCCCGCTGGCGCGCACGATCGGCTCGATATTCGCGAAGCGCTCCGGCAGAGCGAGGCGCGATTTCGTCTCTTTGTCGAGAGCGTGCAGGAC
>JBOHRY010000335.1:0-12516 GCA_050732955.1 Gemmatimonadales bacterium
CGCCACGCCAGCCACCCACCAGGGCGTCGACCAGTGGTGCCCGGGTTCCGAACAGCGCGCGCGCGGAACGGACCAGCGCGGTCCGGGCGCGCTCGATCGTGGTGGCCGAGACGCGAACTGAATCGAAGCCTCTGATCAGGAGGGTTCCATCAGGTTTGCCGAGCGGCCGCGCAGTCGGAACCCACCGCGCCGTCACACGCATCGACGCGCCCGCCGGAAGCCGTGCTGACCTCGGCCACCTGGCGATGACCTCTCCGGTGCACCGCCAGCCGGAAACGGCCACCCGGCCGCTTCCCTCGGCAGGGTCGATCGACCGGAGCGAATACCGCCGTTCTCCCAGCGGCAGCCGCGCGGCGCACCATGTCGTCGACGCCGTACTCGCCTGCAACCCCACCAGGATCCCGAGTGAAAGCACCGGTAGCGCGCCGGCCCACCACGCCTGGCGAGCCACGAGCGGGACGCCCAGCAGGATCAGGATGACGAACTCCGGGGCCGGAAAACGCGCGAGGCCGGTCGCGAGACCGGCCCCGAAGGCGAGTGCACCCAGCAGTATCGGCGGAGGCCGAGTCATCTCATGACGATCACACGCGCGGGCGCGACGTGACGTGACGCATCGCTTCGATCACCTGGACCTCGATCGCCGCGCGGTGCTGCGAGCCGTCGAGCGCCACTTCGGTGACTGCCTTGCCGGCATCGGTCACCACGTATTTCGCCGGCAGACGATTTAGCGCATAGACGATGACGTCGTCGCGATGATTCGTCGAATCGACGAACCCGCCGACTGCGCTCCGCAATCGATCATACGCTTCCTGTACGTGACGTTCCATCACGTTGACGATCATAGCACCGCCAAGGCTGGTTGTTCGAGATTGCCGGTGAAGGTTGACCCGGTGGTTCCTGTGAGGCGCACCATCCGGTACGCCCCGGTGAGTGACGCCGGCACATCGACCAGCACCAGGAAATTCTGCCGGGTGCGTGCCAGCATCATGTCGCCACGTTTTGCGTGGCGCTCGATCAATGCTTCGTGCAACTCGCCCACGCGCCCGATGTTGCGACGGCGCACCTGGCTGCGCACGGCGCCGACGAGCTGCGTCAAACGTTCCGACGCGACGGCATCCGGCACGTGGTTCTTGATGCGTTCGGCCGGCGTGCCCTCGCGCACCGAGTACTTGAAGGTGTAGGCGTCGTCGAATCCGGCCGCCACGACCAACGACATGGTGTCCTCGAATTCCGCATCCGTCTCGCCCGGAAAGCCGACAATGATGTCCGTCGAGATGGTGATCGACGGCATCGCCTGGCGCAGCTCCGCGACGACATCCAGGTAACGCTCCCGCGTGTATCGTCGCCGCATGCGCCGAAGGACCGCGTTCGATCCGCTCTGCACCGGCAGGTGCACATGCTCACAGACCGCCACCGTGCTCGCCATCGCCTCGATCACGTCCGGCGTGAAATCCGTAGGGTACGGTGAGGTGAACCGGATCCGCCGGATTCCGTCGATGGCACCGACGGCGCGCAACAAGTCACCGAATCCGTGCGGCTCATCCTGGTACGAGTTGACGGTCTGCCCCAGCAAGGTCACTTCCGAGACGCCGGTTTCCGCCAGCTCGCGCACCTCGCGCACCACATCGTCCAGCCGGCGACTTCGCTCGGGACCGCGCGTCGTGGGCACAATGCAGAAGGTGCACCGATAATCACAGCCGCGCTGAACCGTTACGAACGCGGTGGGTCCCGGTTCACGCACTTGCGGGATGTCTTCGTAGTGCTCCCAGCCACGATACTCGACATCCGCGCAGCGCACCCCTGCCCCGGCGTGCAGCAGCAGTTGCGGCAGGTTGCGGTACGCGTCCGGTCCGACCACCAGGTCCACCGCCGGCACACGTTCGAGCAGTATCGGCCCGAGTCGCTGCGCCATGCACCCGACCACCCCGAGGATCGACCCGGAATGCTTGTGCCGCTGCAGCTCTCCCATCCGGCCGATCACCCGCTGCTCGGCGTTGTCCCGCACCGCACAGGTATTCACCAGCATGACGTCGGCGCCGTCCGGCACCGGCACCTGGACATATCCGTCGCGCGCCAGCACACCGAGCATCAGCTCGGTGTCGGCCACGTTCATCTGGCAACCGTACGTTTCGATGTAGACGGACTTCATTATGCTGGGAGTATAACGGAGCGCGCGCGCGCCAGACGTTACGGAGTCAGGCCTCCGGGCCGCACTGAGATGCCGAACGTGATCAGCGTGGCCGATTCCTGGTAGCCGGTGCCCTGCGAACGCCAGACGTGCTCGACCGAGATATCAAAACCGCCGCGCTCCTGCGCGAAGCGCCGACCGGTTCCGATCGAGAAACCGTACTCCTTTGGTTGCGTTCCCGGCACGAGGAGAAACGGTAACGTCGTGTACCTGGCGCCCAGGCGAAGCGGGTACTTGAGTGGGCGGCGCACGTCGCGGAAGAATTCGACTCCGCCATTGACCTCATAAGTACTCCGCGCGCCGGGGGCGCCCTGCGCTTCGAGACTTGAATCGGTCACTGCCCAGTTCCGGGTGCTGAACGAACCGCTCAGAGCGAGTCGCCGGCTCGGTGTGACGCGGAGCGCGCCGCTCAGCGTGTTCGGCATGGGGACGTGCCCCACGGTCGACGTCGGAAAGAGCACCTGTCCATTGCCGGTCGAATCGCGCTGGATCGTCAGCGTTCCGTCATGGCGAAACGCAGCGGCGACTTCAACGCGGGGAATCGGCTGCCAGATCAATCCGACCGAAAAACCGGTGGCCGTGTACGAGAGCTCCGCCACGTCCTGCGGCGACTGATAGGTGGTGTCGTCCCAGAACCGCCGCGACGCCAGCCGGTTCGAGCCGGCCAGCAGGTGCAACGCCGCACCCACCGCGAGATGGGGGTTGACGGCCCACCCGGCGCCCAATCGCAGGTCGTCGATCCCACCCAGCGACGTCAACGTGTCGTGCACCGCGATCGGCACGCCGCGCGGCGAAGCGCTGCCATCGCTGACGACAGTGAAGTCGCGGTCCGTGTACATCGAGTAGCTGAATCCCAGCGAGATGCGCTGATGCGGTATCGGGCCGCCGATCAGGATCTGGGGGAACCGCGTGTCGCGGGTGCTCATCGAGCCGGCAGGATTGGTACTGCTCCGCCAGCCGCCTTCCGAGGTGAAAAGCGCTGTCGCCGTGGTGAGCGTGGCGAGCGCCGCCGGATTGAGCGACGATTCACCGTCGAAGATTCCGATGGATCCACCCAGCGAGAGCCCGCGGGCGGATAGTTCGCGGCCCGGGATCCCCAGTCCGCGAATACCGAACTCCGACGATTGCGCCGCGAGTGAGCTCGCGAAGAGCAGCGCCGCGACGACGGTGCACACAGCGAACCGGCGCATACCTAGTAGCCCTCGAAGGCGAAGGGAGGGCGAAACGTGATGCGCAGTGTTGGCGCTCCGGAAGCCGACCGCGTCGATCGGAAGAGTGGCGTCAGGAAGGTGCCACCCTCATCGGCCAGCGCGAGCCGGATGATCGCCGGCGTCGCGGTGGCGCCCTGCCAGAGCTTGACCAGCGGCGTGACCTCGATGTCGGCGGACGTCATCCCCGGCAACAGCGGAAGTGAGCCCTCGACGCCTGCAACGACAGGGGACTTGGCACCGAAGTCGGCCTGGACGGATGTCGCGACCAGGATCGCCGTGTCGGCGGGAATCCCCACCAGTGCGGTGTCCGCCTGCAGCGAGAGTGTTGCCCGGATGATCGTGGCCGAATCCCTCAGGAACGGCGTCAGTGCGAACCGGATGAAACTGCGCGAGACCGGAATGCCGCCGATAGCGAGCAATGAAGCCGGTGGCGGAGCCCCGGGCGCCGAGACCGTGAAGAACGTCTCCGACGTGCGCCCGATCGTGGTCGCGGCCAGCGAATCGACGACGCCAACCGCTTTCACGTAGCTACTTATTTCCGGGCCGAACGTTCCGGAGGCGGGCGTGCCGAAACGGGCAGCTGTCGGACCATCGGCCCGGACCCGCAACCCGATTTCGAGCACCGAGCTGTCGCTCGGCGTGAACGCCAGCTTCGACAGCGAATCGCCGGAGAACGTCACATGAAACACTCCGGAGCGGAATGCCACGGGCTCGGGAATCTCGGCCAGCAGATTCTCCGGGGTAAACAGCGCGTCGAGGTCTGCCAGCGCCACGGTCGAATCGACGGTCGGCGGCAAGCGGTACAGCTCGATGACGAAGTTGCCGACGGTGGTATCCTGGGCCTGGAGACCAAGTTCGATGGCCACCGAGTCAACCGTGAACGTGTGCGACGAATCCGACACCACCACCGAATCACCGCGCGGCAGGAACCGGATCACGGCACGGTGTTCGCCGTACTGCCCGCCACTGGATGCCAGCACCGAGGTGAGGCTCGCCGGCGCCACGAACCCCGCGAAGCTCGAGTCGCCTCCCGGCAGCGGCGTCAGGATGGTATCGCGAAATATCGACTGACCACCGGGACAGAAAGTGGGACAGCTGCCCGGCGTGGTCAGATGTTCCGTGCATCCGCCCGCAACGACCAGCGCCACGAATGCGAACGGCAGCAGCGCCTTCACGGCAGCGCGTCCCGGCTGAAGCTCTGCGGCAGCAACTCGGTGATGGTCCAGTTGGCAATCTCGTCGCCGGCGCAACTTTCGATCGGCAGGTCCGGAGCGAACTCGGCCAGCACTTGCCGACAGGCGCCGCACGGGGCGATCGGCTTTGCTGCGTCACTCACCAGCACCAGACGGCGAAAGCGCCGGTATCCCGCGGAGACCGCTGAGACCACCGCGCTCCGCTCGGCACAGATCGTCAGTCCGTACGACGCGTTCTCCACGTTGCACCCGGTGAACACCGCACCGTCATCGGTTTCGATCGCGGCACCGACCCGGAACCGGGAAAATGGCGCGTAGGCGTGCTGCCGCGCCGTTTCGGCCGCTGCACGCAATGGAGTCACGCCGACCAGATTTCGCTCAGGAAGGAACGCCCCGCCACGAGCGGGGAAACGCCGAGGAATTCGGCGATGGTCTGTCCCACATCGGCGAACGTATCCCGCTCACCGATGGGCACCGCGCGGACGCGCGGACCGGTGCAGAGGACCGGAACCTGCTCGCGCGCGTGATCGGTCGAAGCGGTCGTGGGATCGTTACCATGGTCGGCCGTGAAGATAATCAGGTCCTCGTCGCGGGCCTGACGCAGCAGCTGCGGAATCCACTGATCCAGCTGTTTCAAGCCGCCCACAAATCCGGCCACGTCATTCCGATGCCCCCAGCTCTGGTCGAACTCGATGACATTGGCAAACACCAACCCGCCCTGGACGTCGGCCATCCGTTGTTCGATCAGTGCATATGCCTCAGGATTCGTCGCGGCGTGAATGCTGCTTATGCCGCGCCCGGCGAACAGGTCGTCTACCTTTCCCACGCCCGAGACGGGAATTTCGAACGCGGCCAGGTGATCGAGCAGGGTAGGTCCCGTTGGCTCGCGGGAAAAATCCTTGCGGCGCGGCGTACGTTGGAACGCTCCCTGCACGCCGCGGAACGGCCGGGCGATAACTCGCGACACGCCATTAGACCCGATGAGCAGGGCGCGCGCCACCTGGCACGCCTCGTACAACTCGCCAATCGGCACGACCGCCTCATGAGCCGCGACCTGAAAGACCGAGTCAGCCGAGGTATAGACGATCCAGCTGCCAGTCGCGAGGTGCTCAGCTCCGAGTTCGTCGAGAATCGCGGTACCGGAAGCCGCCTTGTTGCCGATGACCCCGCGGCCGGTTTCGTCGGCGAATTCGGCGAGCAGTTCTGCAGGAAACCCGTGAGGGAAGGTCGGGAACGGTGTCTCGAGGATCAGGCCGCAAAGTTCCCAATGTCCGGTGGTGCTGTCCTTCCCCGCACTTTGCGGCTGCGCGGCGCCGTGCGCGGCGCGCGGCTTGGCTGGTCTGGCAACGCCGGTGTCGCCGCAAAATCCCAGTCCCAGCGACTCCAGCGCCGGAAGGCGCAGCTCCGGGTGGGCGCGGAGTACGTTGCCGAGCGTGGCACTACCGCTATCGCCGTATGCGGCCGCATCGTGTGCGGCGCCGCTCCCGAGGCCGTCGAGCACGATCAGAATTGCGCGGCGCGTCACGCGGGCTTGCCGGTTGCAAATCGGATGCGGAGCGAGGTCAGCAATTGACTGAGCAGCTGCGCTTCATCTGTATCGAGATTGCCGCGCGTCTTCTCTTCCAGCGCCGCGAGCGTGTCGATCAGTGCCTGGGCCAGCTGGCGCGTGTCCGTCGCACCGGCCTGCTCCGCACCCGCTGGCAGCTGGCCATCAAGCGCGGCGCCGGCTTGCGCCGCCAGGCCAAGGACGAGCGATCCAAAATGCTGATTCATTCGTGGTTGGGGTAACGCCGCGGCAGTCGCGGCCCGAGCGCCGTGAGCAATTCGTAGCTCACCGTTCCGGCGAGCGCGGCCTGTTCGTCCAGAGTCACCAGACCTCCAAAAAACGTCGCCACGTCGCCGATCGCGACAGGCAGGTCACCCGCATCGACCATGACGTGGTCCATGGTGACCCGTCCCACAATACGCACGCGGCGACCCAGCAGTTCTACCGCCCCGCCGTTCGACAAGCTGCGATGCACGCCGTCCGCATAACCGATGGCCAGCGTGGCGATGGTCGTCGGGCTCGGCGCACGCCAGGCGGCGTCGTAGCCCACCGTGGTACCGCGAGCCACCCGGCGGATGGCGACTACGCGCGCCCTGAGTGCCGCCACCGGAACGGTATCGAGCCCGTTCACATGACCACCGTACAGGTGGATTCCCGGCCGCGTCAGCGTGCCGGCGTACGCGGCGCCGTACGCACCTGCCGCTGATGCTGCCGCATGGACCAGCGGTGGACGCCGGCCCAGCGCCGCGATGGCATGCTCGAACCGTCGCCACTGTTCGGCCGTCGCGGACGGGTCGCGCTCGGCCGAATGGAACATGGTAAAGATGCCCTCCCATCCAGGGCCGTCGCCAAGCAGATTGCGCACCGAGGCGAGGGATTGATCGTCGTCCCACGGAATGCCCGAGCGGCTCATGCCGGTGTCGATTTCGAGATGGAATGGACCGTCACCCGATTCACGCCACGCCTGCAAGGTGACGGGGTCACCGATCGACGGCCGTGCAGCGATGGCGCTGGTATGTTCGACCATCGCCGGCACCAGCGGGGTGAACACGACGATCGGGCTGATCACGCCATTGACGTGGAGCGCTCGAGCTTCATCGACGGTGGCCACGCCAAATCCCCACGGCTCGACCTCGGCCAGCGCACGGGCGACCATCAACGCACCGAGGCCGTAACCATCGGCCTTGAGCATCGGCAGCATGGGCACGCCGGTCATGGCGTGATACGATCGGGCGTTGCGGACCAGGGCGTCGAGATCGACATCGACCCAGGCTCGCGCGGTGCCAGGAGTCAGGCGTTTGCGCACGGTCGGAGACTAGGATCCCGGGGGACCTGATGCAAGACGATTCGGCGCTGGTGCGAGCGATCGCCATGGTGCAGGACCTGCGCGCGCGCTGCGCCTGGGATCGCATCCAGACTCGCCGGACGCTGCGGCCCTACCTGGTCGAAGAAGTTCTCGAGCTCGACGCCGCGCTGCGGGACGGCGATACTGCGGCGATCCGGGACGAAGTCGCCGACCTCATGCTGCACCTCGCCTGGCAGCTGGTCCTCGGCCTCGAGGCCGGTGAATTCACTCCAGCCGCGATCGCCGACGACCTGGTCGCCAAGATGCAGCGTCGCCATCCTCACCTGTTCGAACTCGGCCCGGCGGTGGCGTGGCAGGCGCTCAAGCAGCGCGAACGACCGGCGGAGGCGGGCGCACTCGCCGGACTGCCGAGCGCGTTACCGGCACTCCAACTCGCCTACCGCCTGCAGGAGCGGGCCGCGACGACAGGGTTCGACTGGCACGATGCTGCCGGCCCGATCGCCAAGGTCCGGGAGGAATTGGCCGAAGTCGAACGGGAGCTTGATCGGAACGACGCCGAGACCACGGAACAGCTCGCCGACGAGATCGGCGATCTCCTCTTTGCCGTCGTCAACGTCGCCCGCAAAGTCGCGGTGCAGCCGGGGCTGGCACTCGACCACGCCAATCAGAAATTCCGCGACCGGTTCGAGGCCATCGAACAGCTCGCACGGGAACGCGGCATCGCGATGCAGACCGCCGGTCTCGCCGCACTCGACGCGCTCTGGGATGAAGTGAAGGCGCGCGAACGAAACTGATCGCGCGCGCCAGCGAGCTGGTCAGGGGTAGAGGCGGTGAATCTGCCGGGGAAACGCGATGGCTTCGCGGATGTGCGGAATGCCGCAGATCCACGCCACCGTGCGTTCGAGCCCGAGCCCGAAGCCCGAGTGCACGAATCCGCCGTACTTCCTGAGGTCGAGATACCAGCGATAGCTCTCGGGGTCGAGACCCTGAGCCCTGATGCGTGCCAGCAGCCGGTCGTGGTCGTCCTCGCGCTGCGATCCACCGATGATCTCGCCGTACCCCTCAGGTGCCAGGCAATCGTTGCAGAGCACGGTCCGCGGATCGTCGGGGTTTTCCTTCATGTAGAACGCCTTGACCTCCCTGGGATAGTTCATGATCAGCAGCGGCGTCTGATACGCTGCGCCAAGGGCGGTTTCGTCGTCCGCGCCGAGGTCGGCGCCCCACTGGATGTCGCTGCCCTGCGCCTGCAGCCGTGCAATCGCGTCGGTGTAGGTGAGCCTTGCGAACGGCGCGCGAACCATTTCGAGCGGCGCGATGTCGCGCTCCAGTTCGGTCAGCTCTGCACGGCAGCGCTCCAGCACGCGCGCGACAAGATATGAGACGAAGTCCTCCTGCAGGCGCATGTTGTCGTCGTTGTCAGCGAATGCCACCTCAGGCTCGCACATCCAGAACTCGGTGAGGTGACGCCGGGTCTTCGATTTTTCGGCGCGGAAAGTCGGTCCGAAGGAGTACACCCGCCCCAGCGCCGCGGCCGCCGCCTCGACGTAGAGCTGTCCGGTCTGCGCGAGATAGGCCTGCCCCAGGTCGAAGTAATCGGTGGCGAAGAGTTCGCCCGCCTGCTCGCCGATCGAACCCGTCAGGATCGGGGTGTCCACTCGGATGAACTTGCGCCCATAGAAGAAATCGGCGATGGCATGCTCGATCTCGTTGCGCACCTTGGCGACGGCAACCTGCCGCCGCGACCGGAGCCAGAGATGCCGGTGCTCGAAGAGAAATGCCGTGCCGTGTTCCTTGGGCGTGATCGGAAAGTCCACGCTCGGCGCCACGATGGTCACGTCGTGTGCGGTCAGTTCGAATCCGCCCGGTGCCCGCGCGTCCTCGCGCACCATGCCGGTCACCAGCACGTTGGCCTCGTGCGACAACGTGGCAAACCGATCCCACGCCCCGCCGGCGACTTCGTTCCTGGGAAAGACAGCCTGCAGATAGCCTGAGCCGTCACGCATGACGAGGAAGGCGATCTTGCCCGAGGAGCGGGTGGTCATCACCCATCCTCGCACTGCGACGGACTGCCCGACGTGCTGTCGCAGGTCGGCGATGGTGGCAAAGGTCATGCGAAAACTTACTTCTTAGCGGCTTTCCAGCGCCAACCGATCGGCGATCGCGGCAACCGCGTCGGCCTCGCGCCACTGCCGCTCCAGCAACTGGAGTTCACCCTGCATGGCGCGCTGCTCGGTGTCCTCGTGCGCCACCATCTCGAGCGCCAGGCGCACTTCGACGGCCACATCGCGCAGCAGGTACTCGCGTTGTGTCGCGAAGCGGAGCGGGCGGCCCACGACGTACTCGAAGAGCCGTTCGCCTCCCCCGCTGGTTTCCACCAGTCGAACCGCCTCGCCAACCACGGCGCGCGAAACCACACCGTCATCCAGCGCCGGCAGGAGGCGTCCGAGCGCGGGCAGCAGTTGCGAGCCCGCGAAAAGACCCAGCGTCGGCACGTCGTGAATGCTCGGGAGTGCCGAGCCGGCGACGTGCAACCTTCGCTCGGCGCCGGTCCGGTAGGGAACCTCGAGTCGCCAGCCACGAGACTCGTGCGCCGCCAGGCTGGCCTGAATCAACGCGGCATAGGGAATCGCCACGAGCTGGTCGGTCCAGGGATCACGCAGCACGCGATGGTGTCGCAGCGCGCGCACCGCTCCCGAGGTGATGTCGCGAATCGAAAGCGATCCCAAGGTGCTCTCTGATAGCTCCGTGATGATCCAGTTGAGCGCCCCGATCGGATCGGGGCCGACTCCGTTGGAGATCCGGCGTCGGCGACGGACCTGCTCACCATACCGCCACGCCGCATACTCCGGTCGCAGCGCGCGACCGATGCGAATCAGCTCGAGGTCGGATGGATGCCGTGCCAGCCCGATGTTGTCAGTGGAGAACCGCGTGCTGGTATCGCGAAAGATCCGTTCGCAGACGTCGATCGTTTCGAGGCGGGTGTCGAACGGCACCAGGTTCCACTTCACACATCCGGTGCAGATGACCCAGAGGCGGCCGTTGCGGCCGTCAAACGCAAGTCGCCGTCCGATCGGCAGCGACTCGACGACGTCGTTCCGGCCGAGATCCGCGGTGCAGTAGAGACAGGAGCGATACAGGACGCACCTCCCATACCCAACATCCCACATCGAGATGGCGGTGCGCTGGCAGGCTGGTTACAACGGGGTGACATCGGGATGACAGAAATTCAGACTTCGCGCTTGGCACCCTCAAGCCGGAAGTCGATGTCGCCCGGCATGGCCAGGCCATCGGCGATCACCGCGAGACGCTCCGCCTCGCGCCATTGCCGCTCGAGGAGCCGCAACTCGCCCTCCAGCCAACGGCGCTCGGCGTCTTCATTGGCGAGCATCTCAAGCGCGAGTCGTGGTTCGGCGCCGAGCTTGGCGAGCTTCCCGAGGCCGCGGCCGTGATCACTCCACTCCAGTCGGGCGCGTGTCACCAGCGATTCGAGGGTGAGATGTTGCTCGACCAGCTCGACCGCACCGCGCACCTGCTTGCGCGATCCCGCGGTGCCCGCGATCACCGGAAGGACGTGACCCAGCGCCATGATGGCGTCGGCACCGGTGAGAAAGATCGTCTGCTTGACCCGGCGGCCGCGAGACCAGTTGCCGCGCACGCCGGTGCGCGCGGGCACCGAAAGCCCCCACGTTGCCGGCGGACCTTCGACCCGCTGCAGGCGCGAGCTCTTGACGTCGGCTCGCGAAAGCGTGAGCGGTGCGCCGCCGCTCTCCCGCACGAATCGCGTGGCGATCCGATGGCGCTCGTAGGCGCGGAACGCCCCCTGCACCGCGAACTGGATCCCACCGACCGTTCCTGCCAGGACTTCGAGACCGATCAGCCCACCGACCACGGCGGCACCCGCCGTGGCGCCGAGCACGATGTTGCGGCGGCGGCGGCTGGCGAAGCGGTCACCGTAGCGCCAGGCTGCGAATTCCGGGCGCAGCGCCGGTCCGATGCACACCAGTTCGAGCCCTTCCCGAACCCGGGCCAGACCGATGTTGTCCGTGGAGAATCGTGTCCGGGTATCGCGGAAGATCCGCTCGCACGCGTCGATGGTTTCCAGGCGCGTATCGAACGGCACCAGGTTCCAGCGGGCGCAGGACGGACAGACCACCCAGAGACGTCCCTGCGCGCCGTCGAACGCGAGCCGACGCCCGACAGGAAGCGTCTCAAGAATCTCGTTGTGGCCGAGGTCTTTGGTGCAGTACAGACAGGTGCGGTACATACACGAGTATACCAGAGAGAACGGAGAAGGGAAAAGAGAGAAGTTGGAGAGGTTTACTTCTCTCTTGCACTATCGACTCGCGCGTTGACGTCGTCGGTGACGGCGAGGGAATCGGCGATGGCGGCGAGTTCGTCGGCCCGGCGCCATGCGCGCTCCAGCAGCTTGAGTTCGCCGGCCAAGGCGGCGCGCTCGGAGGCTTCGTGAGCCGCCATCTCCAGCGCGAGACGCACTGGGTGGTCCATGCCCTTGAGGCGTCCAGGCAATGGCACCCGGAACTGGTCGGGTCGGGACTCGATCAGTTCGACCGCGTCCCGTACGTGTTGCCGCGAGCCTCCCGAAGCATTGAGCCTCGGGAGCAAGCGGCCGAGCGCCTCGACGGCGAATGGTCCGTGCAGCCGCACAACCTCCTCGCGGCCCATGCCGAATCCGCTCCGATTGGACGCGAAGAGTGGAACCGCCAGCGACCACAGTTCACCGCTCGACCGATCGCCATGATAGTGAATTGCGGCCCGACCAAGCTGGCTGGCGCTGACGATCTGGTGATCGTCGTCGACAGTGGAAATGCGAACGACAGCGCGACGGCCCTGGTACAGGACACGAAGCGAATTGATGAGCTGAAAGCCCAACCCACCCGACACACCAATCATGCGCGCGATTTCGCCGCCGCCGAAGACGAGCGCGCCGCCCGCGACCGCCAATCCCCCAACCTGAACGGCGTATCGCCAGCGCCGGCGCCCGAACTGGTCGCCGTACCGCCACGCGGCGAACTCCGGCCGCTGGGCCGAGCCAATCCGCACCAGGTCGAGAC
>JBOHRY010000336.1:0-2746 GCA_050732955.1 Gemmatimonadales bacterium
GTCCGCCGGCGCCGGCGCACCCGGCTCCGCCGTTGCGCGGCGGGAGCCGGGGGCGACATCAAGCACCAGCGGAGCGGTTGGCGGCGGCGGTGCCGGCGGTGGAGCAGTCGGCGGGGGCGGCGGTGGCGGTGACACATCGCCGGCGGTGTCCGTATTGCAGGCCAGGAGCGTGAGAGCCGCGAGCGAGAGGACGAATCGCGAAGCACGGATCGTTTTCATTGTCACACCTCGATTCGAACCGGCTTGATCGCGGGCGTGGCCTGGCGGATACCGGCGGCCGTGTGCGGATTTCTCCTTCTGAGTATCGACCGGCAGGTGTGGTGATGAAGCAGTTGTTCAGCTGGGGAACTGCAGTGCGGCCCAGTTCTTTTTTCCCTTGCGCAGCAGTACGAGCCCGCCGGGCAGCACGTCGCCGGAAAGAACCCGTCGCGATCCGTCGGCGACCGCGCCGTTCACCGTGTAACCGCCGCTTTCCAGCCCGCGTCGAGCGTCGCTCTTCGAGGCGGCGAGCCCGGTACGGATCAGCGCGTCGGCCAGCGGGAGTCCGTCGCCGTCGAGTTCGCCGGGAACGGCCGGGACGGTGACGATCTGCCCCGCCACCACGGCAAGTGTGGCCGCGTCGGCAGCGCGGACATCGCTGCCGCCAAAGAGAATCCGCGCCGCGGCGTTGACCTGTTCCACGGCGGAGGCACCGTGCACGCGCAACGTGACATCGTCGGCCAGGCGCCGCTGCGCTCCCCGGTCGCCGGGATTGGCGGTGTGGCGACCGACCACCTCGCTGATCTCGTCGAGATCCAGAAAGGTCATGAACCTGAGCAGCCGTTCCACGTCGGCGTCGCTGGTTTGCAGCCAGTACTGATGGAAGGCGTACGGCGAAGTTTTCGACGGATCGAGCCAGATGTTCCCGGTTTCGGTCTTGCCGAACTTTGCTCCCGACGCGGTGGTGAGGAGCGGCATCACCAGCCCGTGCAACTTCCGGCCGTCGCGGCGTGCGGCAAGTTCGATTCCGGCGGTGATGTTGCCCCACTGATCGCTGCCGCCGAGCTGGAGCTCGCAGCGTTCCGCCGCCGCGAGGTGCGCGAAGTCATATGCCTGTACCAGCATATAACTGAATTCCGTGAACGAGATTCCCGCGTCCATGCGGGATTTCACCGACTCCTTCTGCAGCATGTAGTTGACGGTAAAGTGCTTGCCGGTGTCGCGCAGGAAGTCGAGCAGCGCGATCGGCGCCAGCCAGTCGGCATTGTTCACCATGGCGGCGCCGGTCGGTCCGCCGCCGAATTCCAGGAATCGCGCCAGTTGCGACTGGATCGCCGCGGCGTTGGCCTGCACCGTGTCCGGGTCGAGAATCTGGCGTTCGGCTCGCTTGCCAGACGGATCGCCGATCATGCCGGTGCCGCCGCCGATCACCACGAGTGGGCGGCCGCCGAGGCGTTGCAACCAGGCCAGTCCCATCACCGGCATCAGTGATCCGACCCCGAGCGAATCCGCCGTGGGATCAAAGCCGGCGTATGCGGTGACCGGGCCCAGGCCAAGGCGCGTCCCGAGATCCGGGGTGGCGTCGTGAACCATTCCGCGAGCGGAAAGCGTTTCGAGCAATGTGGGCATCTGTGCCCAAGATGCCGCCGCGCGCGTCACCCGTGCAACTCCACCTTCCCACGGATAGCTTCCTCGCCATGGCAGGTCCTACCTCTTCGCGCTTCGCCCGGCTTCAGGCAGCCTGGCGAAATCCGCGCATCCGGCATCAGGTTGGCCTCGGTCTGCTGGGTGCGGTGGCGTTCTGCGCCGTGGTGCTCTTCGGCATCTGGACACGAGCCTGCGCGGGCGACGCCTGCAATATCAGCAGCCTCTCCGGATACGATCCCGACCAGGCCTCGCGGATCTATGCCGCCGACGGCCGCCAGATCGGCGACTTCTTCCAGTCCGCGCGCCGGACGGTGCTGCCGCTCAAGGACATGTCGCCCGCGGTGCCCGCCGCGTTCGTTGCCATCGAAGACAAGCGCTTCTGGGAGCATCACGGGGTTGACTGGGTGCGGTTCGTTGGCGCGATCAAGCACACGCTCTTTCTGGGTGGGTTGAGCCAGGGCTTCTCCACCATCACGATGCAACTGGCGGGCAATCTCTTCCCCGAGGAGATCAATCGTCAGAAGCGCGGCATCTCGGGTATCCCGCGCAAGGTGCGCGAGATCCGCGTCGCGTACGCGATCGAGAAGAAGTTCACCAAGAAGCAGATTCTCGAGCTGTACCTCAACCAGATCAACCTCGGCAACAGCGCGTACGGGGTCGAAGCGGCCGCCCAACGCTATTTCGGCAAATCGGCGCGGGTGTTGAACGTCGCCGAAGCGGCGACGCTCGCGGCGCTGCCGAAAGCTCCCGACACCTACAACCCGCGGAAACACCGCGACAAGGCCGTGCAGCGGCGCAACCTGGTCATCGACGAGATGCGCGATGCCGGTTACCTCACCGCGCCGGAGGCCGAGAGCTGGAAGGCGTATCCGCTCACGCTTTCGTCACGCAGCGACTATCAGGGGCTGGCCGAATATTTCGTCGAGTACGTCCGGCAGTTGATGCAGGCCAAGTACGGCAATGACCTGTACAAGGATGGCTACCGGATCTACACCACGCTCGATCTCGATGCGCAGCAGGCGGCGGTGACCGCGCTCGAATCGCAGCTGGAGAAGATCGAGGCCAACGGTGTCGCCGGCGTGGGCAAGTTCAACCACACGACCTACCGCGCCTACATGGA
>JBOHRY010000337.1:0-18388 GCA_050732955.1 Gemmatimonadales bacterium
GCGGCATCGTCTACATCGACGAAATCGACAAGATCGCGCGCAAGTCGGAGAACCCCAGCATCACCCGCGACGTGTCGGGCGAAGGCGTGCAGCAGGCGCTCCTCAAGATCCTCGAGGGAACAATCGCGTCGGTGCCGCCGCAAGGCGGACGCAAGCATCCGCAGCAGGAATACATCCAGATCAACACGCGCGACATCCTCTTCATCTGCGGTGGCGCGTTCGACGGGCTGGAAAAGATCATCGAGACGCGCCTGGGCCGGCAGCGCATCGGCTTTTCCGAACAAGGTGACGGGATCAGGACGCCGGGTGTCGTCTTCGACGAAAAGCATCCGTACAACTCGGCCGAGCCGGACGACCTGCTGCGCTTCGGCATGATCCCCGAGTTGGTCGGACGCCTGCCGGTGCTCGTGGCGCTCGAGTCGCTCGACGAGGACGCGCTGGTCCGCATCCTGGTCGAACCCAAGAACGCGCTGACCAAACAGTATCGGAAGCTCTTCGATCTCGAGGGCGTCGGGCTCACCTTCGATCCTGAAGCGCTGCGCGCGGCGGCCCGCAAGGCGATCACCCGGCAGACCGGCGCCCGCGGCTTGCGTGCCATTCTCGAGCAGATGATGACCGACATCATGTTCGACCTGCCGAGCCGCACTGACGTGCGCGAAGTGATCATCACGCCGGAGTCGATCGTGCAGGGGACTACGCCGCTGATCGTGACGGAACGCGCCCGCCCGAAGAAAGAGGCGTGATCCGCGCACCGCGCGAGCCATCGCCCCTCGCATCACTCCCGATCGAATTTGTCGGCAGTTTTCCCGACCCCACGCACCCGCTCGAACCGCGCGCGCCGGAGTTCGCCTTCATCGGGCGGTCCAACGTCGGCAAGTCCTCGCTGCTCAACGCCCTCGTGGGCCGTCGCTCGCTCGCCCGGGTCAGCGGGACCCCGGGCAAGACCCAGCTCCTCAATGTCTACCGCCTGCCAACGCTCTATCTTATTGACCTCCCCGGCTACGGCTTCGCGAGGACGAGCCAGGCCGAGCGGCGGTCGTACCGCGAACTGCTGGAAGCGCTGCTACGGTCGCGGGAGACGCTCACCGGTGTGGTCTGGTTGCTCGACGCACGGCATCCGTTGTCGGTCGACGACCAGGAGTTTCAGGCGCTGCTTTCGGAATCGAAGCGCGCCGTACTCCCGGTGCTGACCAAGGGCGACAAGCTGGTGCGGAGCCGGCAGGCGGAGGCAGTGAGGGCGCGGACTCGCGAAATCGGTGTCCCGGCGGCCGACGTGCAGTTGACCAGCACCGTCACCGGGCTTGGGATAGCGGAGCTCGGCCTGGCGTTGCTCCTGGCGGCCAAGGAGGCGGGGTGAGACGAAATCTGATTCGGTCTGGAGCAGAGTTGGCCCTGCTTTTCCTCGCGGCGACGGCATCCGCCGCGGCGCAGGCCACGGCAGACACCGCGCGCACCGACAACCTCCCTGCCGACAAGGGCCAGCTCTCCCTGTCGACCATGACCATCAACCTTACCAACACCAATCTCGAAGTGGTCTTCGTGCCACTCGACGAGCGGGTGCTTCGCCTGCTGACGCGGGATTCGTATCTGTCGATGGAGCAGCTCATCCGGCAACACCAGGCGGGGATCGACTCTGCCGCGTCGGTGGCCGGGGTCACTTCGCCGGGGCTGGCGTTCGTCAGCTTTCACGGCCTGATGCCCAACACGCGCTTCGATCCGCAGCTGCTGACGCTCACCTTCCACGGCCAGCAGTTCCAGCCGGCGGCGTGGGTCGCGCTCTCCCCCAACTTCTCGAATCAGGAGCTCGAGTTGCGCGAGCAGGTGCAGGCGATCTTCATCTATCGCCGGGACATACCGGTGCGAGAGGCGTTTACGCTCAACTATCTCGCCGCCAACAATGACGACTGGGGCAACCGGCTGACCCGCTTCGACCAGGAGCGCACGCGCATCCTCGGATCAGCGGCGCGCGCCCGTCCCGACACGGGGCATCACTGACCATGGCACTGCGTCCCTTGCGCCGCGTGGAAGTTCCGGAAGCCGCGACCAGGCTGCGCGAGCGCTGGCTCGCCGATCTCGAGCAGCGGCTTCGCGCTGATGGCGCCGACTGGAACGGCATCGTTCGCGATACGCTCTTCGAGTTGGCGTATCCCGGTCAGGGAGGCTGGGAGGAACGCGCCGCCGATCCAGCACTGCCGGCACCCAGTCGGGTCGCCCTCGATGCCTTCGATCCACGCAACGTCACGCTGGAGCCCGAGTACTACGGCGAGGTGGATCAGGCGCGGTTTGCACGGGTGAAGCCGCTGCTCTGGCTTTGGTATTCATTCGATCGGCTTCCCGCCGGAGGGCAGAATGTCGATCTCGGCGTCGCGTTGCGGCGGATGCTGGCCCCATTCGTCTTTGCACGCGTGGGTTCCAACTTCAAGTGTTTCCAGCACGTCGAGTTCTCGTTCGGTTACCAGCTCGAAGTCGGTGACGACGTCGTGGTGCACCGGCACGTGCTGCTCGACGATCGCGGTGGCATCACGCTGGGGAACCGGGTGTCGATCTCGGATTACGCCAATATCTATTCGCACACGCACAGTATCGTGGACCAGAAGGACGTGACGGCGCTCCGCACCGTCCTCGAAGACGATGTCCGCATCACCTATCACGCCACGGTGCTGGCGGGGGTGCGGGTCGGCCGGAACGGGATGGTGGGGGCGAGCGCGTTGGCGACCAAGGATGTTCGGCCCTATCACGTGTACGTCGGCATCCCGGCCAAGTCGATCCGGGTCAAGCCCAACGCCCCGCCCGACGCGTACGCGACCCATCGCGATCCGGAACGGAAAAAGTAGGGGCCGGGTCCAGACCGGACCCAGCCCCCACTGCCCTGCCTGAGATCCTGCGTGACGTCAGCGGCTGGCGCTTGCCAGATCCTTGACCGAGGTCTGCAGCAACGTCACCCGGTGCTGGTCGCTCGATCCGCCGACGTAACCGCCCACCGTGCCGGCCAGCTTGTTGAGTGCTTCGCGTCGTGCGCCGCCATTGGCCGACTCGGCGCTCGCCAGCGCACTGCGAACCGTCGCCACCTGGCTGCTCGACAGTCCGTGCCAGCGTTCCAGCTGGTCGGTATAGGCCCGCGACAGCGCAAAGCTCGCCGGCCAGACGAAGTGCGGCTGGTCCTGCACGTTGAGGAATTCGAAGTGCACCGTCCTCGCCGCGTCGATCTCGTTCTGCGAAATCGCCGCACTCGGCTTGAGCGCGAAGACGTCGAATCCGCGCGCGATCTCGGAGGCGTAGATCAAGCCGTTGTACCAGTAGATCGACCAGTAGCCGCCATCCACCAGGCGCGTGGAATCGATCGGGCCTCGGTCGAAGAACGCGATCTCGTGGGGATGTGCCGGATCGGTCCAGTCAAACATCGACAGGCCGCCCTGATACCAGGCCTGCACCATCACGGTACGCCCCGGAATCGGGATCAACGAGCCGTTGTGGGCCACGCAGTTTTCCATCGCCGTCTGCGCCGCCGGCAGCTTGTAGTAGCTCTGGAACACCATCTTGCCGTTGACGATCCGGAAGATGGCGTCGCCGCCCCAGTTCTTGGGATCGCCCGAGCGGCAATATGCCGCGCCACCGCCGCCCCACTCGTCCGAGAAGAGCACCGCGTCGCCGTCGTTGCTGAACGTCGCCGAGTGCCAGAACGAGAAGTTCGAGTCGGATACGGCGTCGAGCCGGCGCGGATTGGCGGGATCATGAATGTCCAGCAGCAGGCCCATCCCCGCGCACGCGCCGCCGGCAAATCCGGCACTCGGGTAGGCCGTGATGTCGTGGCACTGGGTGAGGGTGCCACGCGAAGGCGCCGGGTACGGCACGGCGAAGCCCAGCGCACGCAGCGAGTCGGTGGACTTGTAGTACCGCGTGGAATCGGCCTTGTCCGCACCCGCCGTCAACGGCGGTACCCGTCCAACGGCGTACGTGGTCCAGACCCGCAATGAGTCATCGGCCGTGAGCGCACCGGGGACACCGCCGCCGCGACCAAACCTGCCGCCGCGCCCGCCGGCCGCGCCGGCGACGAGCTCCTGGTATCCGCTTCCGGTCAGCGAATCGGCCGAATGCCGGAACGCCGCGGAATCGGTGCTGGTCGAGGTTGCCCCCGGCGCCCGGAGTTCGGCGATCTGCCCGGATTTGCCATCCGGCGCCGGCTTGACAAACGTCGCCATCTGCACGAAGCCGGCGCCAAACCCGCGCCGGCCCCGGCCGCCACCGCCGGCGGTATCCATAGGCGACGCACCGTGCCCCATGCGATTCACCAGCCCGCTCGCCTGACCCGACGTCATGTCAGCGAAGATCCGCGGATGCGAGACCACCGCCGCCAGTTCCGGATGCGCCAGCGGCACCTTGATCACCTCGATGTTGAACAGCGACGTGTTCGCCTGACGCGGATCGCCAACGCAAGTGGACAACTCGCCGGCCGGACGGATCCCCGACGTTCCCGAGATGTAGACGTAGACGTTGTCCGGATCCTTGGGATCGTTCACCACAGTGTGGGTGTGCGACCCGCGGCAGGTCTGGACGTTCGCCACGTTCCGCGGATTGTGGATGTCGGTGATGTCGAAGATCCGGATGCCGCGGAGACGCTCCTTGCTGACCGTCTCCCGCGGACCGTTGGCACCGCAATCGAGTCGTCCCGTGCCGGCTTCGGATGAAACGAAGAGCAGGTTCTTGTACACCGAGACATCGTCCTGGGATGCCGGGCACTGCTTCGCCTCGGTGAGCTGCGGATGCGCCGGATCGCTCACGTCCCAGATCAGCACCCCGTCGTAATTGCCCTGAATGACGTAGTGGCCGGAGAAGGCGAGATCGGAATTCGTGACGGGATACGCATCGGGCCGCGGCGTGTGCGACACCATCTGCAGATTCCAGATCGCCTCGCCGGCGTCCTGCAGGCCGGCCTTGAGGCCGACGCGCGGATCGGGCGACGGCGCGGTCACCGACGCGGGCATCGACATCGGCGTGGGCGCCGTGGCGGCCGCGTTCGAGCTCATGGTCGACGACCCGCCGTGCCCGCACGCGGCGGCAAAGAGCGAGACGACGGCGAAGGGAACAGCCCCCCACCGCAAGAGATGACGACTACCTGGTCTGGAAATCATGGATGCACCTGGTCGGAGAACGAAAGGAAGCCGGCGCGAGCATCGATCACTCGTCGGATCCGGCCGCTGCGAAAATGTCGTTGAGCATGGATTCCATGCGCTCGATCTCGGTCGTCTGGTCGGCGTGCACGTTGGTGGCGAACTTGAAGACCAATTCGTCCTGCCCGGCGCCCGGACTGTTGAACAGGGTGTCGACCATCGTCAACGCGCCCTTGTGATGCTGGATCATGAAGGTCAGGAAGAGTCGGTCGAACGCGGTGCCGCGGGCGTTGTCGAGCTCGTGCATCTGGGCCGGCGTGAGCATTCCCGGCATCAGCATCGTCTGCGTGCTGCCGTTCATGCTCATCTTCATCCCTTCGGGGTCGGGCTCGGGCACCGGCTGGTTGCGCGCCCGGAGCCACGCCTGCATGATCCCGATCTCGGCGGTCTGGCCCATCGCGATGCGTCCGCAGAAGACTTGCACGGCAGGGCTCGCACCGTGGCTTGCGGCCCAGCCGGCCATTTTCACCGCTTGCGAGTGGTGGTAAATCATGCCGGTCATGAAGGCGATATCGGCGGCGGTGTAGGGGCGACGGATACTGTCGAGCCTGGCCTGCGCGATGGCTGCCGCCTCGCTCGACTGCGCGCGTGCCCGGCTGGGCATTCCCGCCAGCGCCAGGCCGGCGACCAGCCCGAAGGTAGCGAGTGAAATGGATCTGGACATGAAACTGCTCTCCCAGGAACGCAGCCGATGCCGCGTCCCGTCTGGGTCAGCTTCCCGCAATCGGCGCTGCATCGGCATTCGGTTTGAAATGATACTAGGCGCTACGCGCAACCGTGGGAAGCGGTTGAAGCTGCGCGACCGCGCTCACGCCTTGCCGTAAACCGGCACCAGCGCACCGGAGGTTAGCTGATTGGCGGACGAAGCCAGCCAGAGGATCGCCGCGGCAATTTCGGCCGGTTTCGGCCAGCGATCGTGTGGCGCCTTGGGCATCGCCGCGCGGTTGGCGGGGGTGTCGATGATCGACGGCAACACCGCGTTCACCAGGATCGAATCGGCCCGGACTTCTTCCGCGAGCGCGCGAGTGAGTGCGGCGACGCCGGCCTTGGCGACACTGTACGCCGCCATCCCGCCAACGGGCACTTCCACGATCCGCGCGGCGACATTGACGATCCTCCCGCTGCCGGCCTTGCGCATCACCCGCACCGCCTCGCGGCAGCAGAGAAACGCGGTCACCAGGTTGAGGTCGAACTGGCCGCGAAGGTCGGTGACGTCGGTGTCGACGATCGCGGCGGCATGGAAGCCGCCGGCGAGGTGTATCGACGCCGCGATCGGCGGAAGCCCGGCATAGTACTGCGCGACGGCGGCCTCCTGCGTGAGATCGATCGGTCCGCTGAGATGAACTTTGGGCTGGGCCGGACCACTCGGTTTGCCCACGACCGGGAGATGGCATTCGGCGCCCGCTTCGACCAGGGCCGCGACGACCCCCCGGCCCAGGGCGCCGTCGCCTCCGGTCACGACAACGTGGCGGTCTCGATAATCATGCGGCATGGTACCGTCCAATCAGGACCTGGGTCGCGGCGGTCGCTTCCCGGAATGTGGCTGCGCCGCCAGCACGTCCTCGAGTACGCCGGCGTTCCCGTCGCGGAAGAGGTGCGCCGCGTCGGCGATCGCGCGCGCCGCCCGCGGCCAGCTGCAGCGCTCTGCGGCGTCGTCCGGCGCAAGCCAGAGAAGGGTGTCGTGCTCATCGCTCAACCGGATCACGGCGTCCGGCGCGACGAACGCGACGAAAACCGGCACCACGGCGACCTGGTCATCGTGGTGAAGATAGAAGTGTTCCACGCGGCTCAGATTGTAGAGCGCCAGCGGCTCGCAACCGGTTTCCTCGTGAACTTCGCGACGGGCGGTCGCAACGGTAGTTTCGCCATCCTCGATGCGCCCGTGAACGCCTTCCCAGCTACCGCCGCGACTTCGATCCCTGGCACGGCGGAGGACGAGCACCTCAAGACTGTCGCCTTGACCGCGGAGGACGTAGACGTCAACGAAGGAGATGCGGGAGGTGGTCACACGACCCACGACGCGTGACCGACCACGCTATCCCTTTGCCCGGCCCAGCGTCGCTTCGAGCCGGGCGGCGAGCGCCTTGGGGCGGAATGGCTTGGCGAGAAAGTCCGTCGCACCGAGGCGAAGCACCTTCACCTCGTTGTCCTCGTCGCCGCGAGCCGAGAGGATGATGACCGGCAAGTGCTCGGTTCGCGGGTGCCCGCGAAGTCGCTGCAACACCGTGTAACCGTCGACATTCGGCAGGTTGAGGTCGAGCAGCACGAGATCCGGGTTGTGCCGGTCGACTTGCTCCATCGCCTCGGCGCCGTCGCGCGCTTCGCAGATCGTATACCCCTCGCGTTCCAGCAGGTCCTTGATCACCCGGCGCAGCGAATCCTCGTCCTCCACCAGAAGAATCGTGGCGCGCGACCCGGCCGCCGCCGTTTCTGCGGTGATACCGGGATCGTCAACCAGTTCGATATCGGCGAACAATTCCTCGTGATCCTGCTGCGCGCTCGATTCCGTCTCGACCGGCGCGTCGACCGCGCTCAACGGACTGCTGGCGCTCCGAGTCTTTCCCTTGGCGCGGCCCTTTGGCTTGGCTGCCGGAGTCTCCGGCGCCTGCGGGACATCAGTGACCCGGAGCAGTTCATCGACCGAGGTCTGACCGTCCAGCATGTGCTGCAGACCACATTCGAACAGCGTGCGCATCCCGCCGGCTTTCGCCGCTGCAGCGATCTCATCGGCGTTGGCGTTGTTGCCCACCATCCGCTCCAGCTCGGGCGACATGACGAGCAGCTCGACCACCGAGAAGCGGCCGCGATACCCGGTCTGGGTGCATTGCCCACACCCGACGGCTTTCCAGACCGTGGCCCCATCGGGGATCCATCGCCGCAGCCGATCCGGGAGTTCGCCGAGCGGTTGAGGAGTGCGGCAGGTCGGGCAGATGCGGCGCATCAGCCGCTGGGCGATGATCCCGCGGAGCGCCGCGCCGATCTTGAACGCCTCCAGTCCCATGTCCACGAGGCGGGTGACGGTGTTGGGCGCATCGTTGGTGTGCAGCGTCGAGAGCACCAGGTGGCCGGTGAGCGACGCTTGCACTGCCACCTGCGCCGTTTCGATGTCGCGGATCTCGCCGACCAGTACGATATCGGGGTCCTGCCGCAGGATCGACCGGAGCGCGGCAGCGAAGGTCAGGCCGGTTTTCTCGTTGGTCTGCACCTGGACGATGTTCTTGCCGAGCCGGTACTCCACCGGATCTTCCACCGTCACGATGTTGACGCCCTCGCCCTCGATGGTGCGAATGCACGAGTACAGGGTGGTCGTCTTGCCCGAGCCGGTCGGCCCGGTACAGAGAATGATCCCTTCCTTGCTGTTGAGGAGCGATCGGATGATCGCTTTCTCGTCGTCGTACAATCCCAGCGACTCCAGCGACAGCATGGTCGACTGGGTGTTCAGGATCCGGATGACGACCTTTTCGCCGTGCGTCGCCGGCAAGGTGGAGATGCGGAGGTCGACGGGATTGCCGTTCACGGCGACCCTGGCGCGTCCGTCCTGCGGCCGCAATCGATCCGCGATGTCGAGCCCCGACATGATCTTGATGCGGGAGATGAGCGGCATGCCGGCCTTTCGCGGGATGGTCATCGCGTGGCGCAACACGCCGTCGATCCGGTACCGGACTACGATGACCGTCTCACCGGACTCGATATGAATGTCGCTCGCCCGGCTGCTGATGCCGTCGGTGAGCAGCACGTCCACCAGCTTGACGATCGGACGCGAGCTGGCTTCGGCGGCCGCCGTTTCAGCATCGAGTTCGTCCTGCTGATCCGCCAGGGTCGTGACCTCGGCAGCTTCCATCCCGCCGAGGATGTCCTTGACGCTGCCTTCGCGGCGCGCCGCGCCGTAGAGCCCATCAAGTTTTTCGCGAATCCGCTGCGGCGAGGCGAGCAGCATGCGCACCTCGCGCCCGGTCGCGAACGCCAGTGCCTGTTCGGCACCAATATCGAAGGGATTGCTGGTGGCGACGTCGAGCATCGCATCGTTGACGGCGATGGGGAGGATGCCGTGGCGCCGGGCCAGTTGTTCGGGCACCGCGTCGCGCGCCGCCGCGCTCGCCTGTTCGAGATCCGCCACCGGAAGCTTGCACCGCGCGGCCACTGCTTGAAGCACATCCGTCTCGGTCAGGAGGCGGGCGTCGATGATCCGTTCCCACAACGACGTCTTCGAATCGGCGTCGTCCTTGAGCTTGGAGAGCTTGTCCTCTGGCACCAGCGGGCCCAGCACCGCTGCCATCCATTCGTCCTGGTAATTCGTCACAGCTCGTCCTGGTAATTCGTCACGGATACCGCCTTCGGCTACCGGGGACAGGGTCTCCCGAATTTCCTAGCAATCTAGGTGCCCAGCGTACCGGTGGCACGGGGCGCGGTCACATCAGGCGCCACCAATCCGGGTGAATGTCGAGCACGATCGCCGCACGCCCCGTTCGCACGGCCATTCCCGCTTCCAGCCTGATCAGCGGACCCCAGAGATCGAGCCGCAATCCCGCCGATGGCTCGATCCGGCCAGTCGCACGCCACGGCAATCCGGGCTCGTCGCCACCGGCAATTCCGGCCGCAACGAACGGCGCAATCGTGCTCGGCAGTTTCGCATAGCGCGCACCGGGCACCGGCGGAGTGGGTGCTGCGACCGGAATGCTCCATGCCACTTCCGCCCACGCGCTTCGCCGACCTCCCATCGAACGGAACGGCACGCCGAGCAGGGTACCGCGTCCGCCCAGGACAAAGGAGCGATATCCCGGAAGATCAACGCTGCCGATTCCCGCCTCGGCGGAGAATTGCAGTTCGCCGCGCGGCATGGCGATTCGTGCCTGACCTGCGCCGTGGAACCGCGACCAGCTCACAGTCCCGGTACCCACCTCCGCGTCGAGCGACCATTTCGCGCCCAGGGACCCGCTGCGAGAGGCAGTCGCCCGAAGCACAGTCGCCGCCCCGACGCCGAGGGCCGGGTTGGCCGCTATCTCGCCGAACCAGGGTGTGAACGTGCTCGCCACCGAACGTGAAGACTCCCGGCTGAGTTCCAATCCCAGATGGGTCGCCCCGGCGTCGAGACCCAGCCCGGCCGTCGCGCGATCGAGGAGCGTATAGTCGCCGTGGTCGTCGCCTGAAATCGCCGTGCCGAGTGAATTGGCAACGCCGCTGATCACCGGTATATCGGCGACGTCGCGGACAAGACGCTCGGCGCCAAGGGACCAATCCCACCGGCGGCGGCGGCCAGCCACCCCGAGTTCACCGATGATGCGATGATCGCTCAGGCCGTACCCGCCGCGAACGCGTATCAGTATCGACCCGTCGACCGCGAACCGGGCGCCGAGTGCGGGAGTGACCCCTTCCACCCGGTTGACCGTGAGCAATTGGCTCACGCCGTCAGCCAGGAACCGGACGCGAGGCAAGCCGTCGAGCAAGTGGCCGCCCAGGTAGCGGGCGGCGTCCTGCTGCACCATGGCCACGTCGGCGCCGGTGGCCGGCAGCCCCTCCAGGCTCGCCGCAATGGGGGCGTCCCACGCGCCGACACGATTCGGCGCGCCCGGGCCCACGATGAATGGTCCGGTAAAGAACTCGGCCGGCAGGTGAAGTCCCAATTGATAGTTGTCGAGCGTCCAGTCGGCACGGATCACGGTCCGAAGCGGAAAGTCGAGCAGCGGCACGCCGCGGCGGATCACGATCGACTGTCGCCATGGCAGCCAGCGCGCGTTGCGCTGCAAAGCGTTGTCGAGGGTGACCGTGATCGACTCGACCGTGGGATCGCGATACGACGCCGGAGTAAAGGTGAACGCGAATCGCACCAGCGCGGCGCGGTCGAGATCGAGGTAGAGCGTCCCTACCGTGCCTGCCGAGTCGGGATGAATCGGGCGCACGCGAATCGCCGCCACCCGCACCCGGCCGCTTGCGGTACTGAGTACCAGAGTGTCGCCAATGGCGAACTGATACGTCGAGAGTCCCGCTTCGGAGATCGGGTGCGGGACGTCCCGCACCTCGTCGCCTTGTCCCAGCCGGATGGCAGGGCCGAAATCGTTGGCGACGATTCCCAGGTGGTCGCGATGGTACGCCAGCTGATTGGGGAGAAAGGTCGTGTCGCGCCAGGCCGTGATGATCTGCTTGCTACGGTTCGGGGCCTGCCCGTACACTTCGACGCGCAATTCATCCAGCCTGATGACCCGCTCCACTGGACTGTCGCCGTGATCGAGTTCCGAGACAAATCGCAGGATCCCGTGAGCCTCAGCCTGCCATCCCGTGAGAAGGGTGTCGGCGTCACGAGCGCTGCGGTGCACTACGGCGCGGCGGATCAGCTCGAGCGCGGATCCGGACTGCCAGCTTTGCGCGCTGCCACGGGTCCACGCGAGCGCGAGCAGAAACATCACCTGCGCGAAGCGCGCCATGCCGGGAAGATAGGTGCCGCGCTGCTTCCGCTGATGGTGGTGGCTTGCCACCGGTCTCAGGCCAACGTTGCGCCGAGTACCGCTTCTGCCACCATTCCCATCGCCGCTGCAACGACACCGGACAAGATCTGGACGCTCGAAGCCTCCGGCCCGGACGTGCGCGACACGTCGATCGCATTTGCCGCGGCATCCGGACGCACGATCGTGATGCGGCATACCCCGCCGGACGGCGCCATCTTCCTGATCCTTGAATTCCCCGTGTCGAAGGACACCACGACGCTCCGCGACAGCGTGCATGTCCGCGTGCACCCGATTCCGGGTCGCTACGCCTTCGACTTGAGCACTACGGACAAGCTTGCCGCCGGAACCGCAGCCACGTTCTCCTATGCGATCCACTTCCGAGCTCCGCCGGAAGCGGCGGTGAAGTACCCCACGCCGGGCGCGTTCGAACAGGTGCTGGCTCCGGCGCTCCTCACCGCGAGCAAAGTGCAGTACGTCGGCGGCACCCGCCCGGCGGCCGACATGCTCCGCTTTCCGGTGAACGCGGCAGGGAGTTACGCACTCGTGGCGCCCAAGTGAATCCGGAAGTCGCGCGGTGCCGAGCCGCGGCGCTGGCGGGTTACACCCGGGTTCCGCTGATTCGCGAAGTGGTGCTCGACGGGGACACGCCGGTGTCGGCGTTCGCGAAACTGCATCGCGGCAGCTATGGCTTGCTCCTCGAATCGCTGGAGGGCGGCGAGCGGTGGGCGCGCTACTCGTTTCTCGCCACCGAACCGGCAGCGGTTTTCCGCTACCGCGGCCATGTCGTCGAGCGACCGCTCCCCGCCGGCGGATGGGAGAACGTCGCGACGGGCGTCACCCCGCTGGGTCATCTCGCTTCGCTGCTGCGTGACGACCTATCGCTGGAGGTTCCGGGTCTTCCGCGATTCACCGGCGGCGCGGTGGGCTTCTGGGGATACGACGTGGTGCGCACGCTCGAGGACCTCCCCGATTCGCCGCCGGACAATCGCGGACTTCCCGACGCGGTTGTGATGATGGTCGATACCCTGCTGGTGCTCGACAATCTCTTCCATCGCGGCATCGTGATCGCCAATGTCGCGGTTGACGCCACGCTCGGCGACAAAGAACTCGGCCGTCGGATCGCCGAGGCGCAGGCGCGATCGGATGACTGGATGACGCGGCTCGCCGGCACCAACAATCTCGCGCCACTCAAGGTGCCGGAGGTCCGGACCGTCGCACCTGCCACGTCACCGTACCCGGAGGAGGCGTTCGAGCGCGACGTCCGCCGCTGCCAGGAATACATCGCTGCCGGCGACGCCTTCCAGATCGTCCTCTCCCGGCGCCTCGATGTGACGCCAGCGCCCGATCCCTTTCTCTGTTATCGCTGGCTCCGCGCGCTCAATCCAGCGCAGTACTGCTACTACCTCCGCGTCGACGACGTGACGATTGCGGGGGCGTCACCCGAAGTACTGGTGCGTGTCGAAGGATCCGACGTGACGGTTCGGCCGATCGCGGGAACCCGTCCGCGCGGACAGACACCGGAGAGCGATCAGGCGCTCGAAGCGGAGCTGCGCGCCGATCCGAAGGAGCGCGCCGAGCATCTCATGCTCCTCGACCTCGGCCGCAACGACGTCGGACGGGTCGCGGAGTATGGATCGGTCCGGGTTGTCGAGCAGATGGTGGTGGAACGCTACTCGCACGTGATGCACCTCGTGAGCGAGGTACGCGGGACGCTCCGGCCGGAGCTCGATGCCCTCGACGCGCTGGCCGCTGCATTTCCCGCGGGTACCGTGAGCGGCGCTCCCAAGGTCCGGGCGATGCAGATCATCGATGAACTCGAGGTCACTCGCCGCGGCCCATACGCCGGCGCTGTCGGCTACGCGGGATTCGGCGGCCGGACGCTCGACACCGCGATCGCGATCCGCACCATCGTCTTCCACGGCGGCTCAGCCTACGCGCAAGCGGGTGCAGGAATCGTGACGGATTCGGTGCCGGAAGCGGAATTCAACGAGACTGTAGCGAAGGCAGGGGCGATGCTCGCGGCGCTGGGATTGGCGCAAAGACAATAGAGAGAAGAGGGAAGGCTCAGTTCTCTCTCTCGTTGTCGAATCGATACTCATGCCCCGCTTCGTCCAGCAATTTCAGGACAAGTCTTATTGGTAATCCCATCACTCCGAAAAAATCTCCCTCGATCCGCTCGACCAGCGCCGCGCCCCAGCCCTGGATGCCATACGCGCCAGCTTTGTCGTGGGGCTCACCCGTGGCGACATAGTTACGCAGCAACTCCGTGCTGCAGGCGCGAAAGGTCACCTGCGTCCGGTCAACCGCTTGCCGCTCGACTCCGTGCGCGAGCAGGCAGACTGCGGTGATCACGGTGTGGGTGCGTCCCTGCAACGCCTGCAGCATCGCCAGGGCGCCGGCGTCGTCCGCCGGTTTTTCCAGGATGCGATCGTCCAGTACCACGATGGTGTCCGCGCCCAGGACGAGTTCTCCCGGCACCGCGCGTGCCTTGTCGCGAGCGAGTCGCCGGGAATAGTCCTCGGGGCGCTCGCCGGGAAGTGCGATTTCCTGCACGTTGGCGGGATGGACGATCACCGCCAGATGCAGCATCTCGAGCAGCTGCTTTCGGCGCGGCGACGCTGACGCCAGTACGATGGTGGGGACGGTCATCCGTCGTGCTCCAGCAGCAGGGTGACCGGTCCGTCGTTGACGAGCGACACCTGCATGTCGGCGCCGAATTCGCCGCTCGCCACCACCAGGCCGCGGCTCCGGAGCGCCGCGAGAAATGCTTCGTAGAGCGGAATGGCGACCTCCGGGCGCGCCGAGGCGAGGAATGACGGCCGCCGTCCCTTGGCCGCGTCGCCGTACAGCGTGAACTGCGAGACGACGAGTACCGCCCCACCCGTTTCGGCGAGGTCGCGGTTCATTTTCCCGGCGTCGTCGTTGAATACCCGCAGACCGGCGACCTTGTCGGCCATCCACTCCACCGTGACGGTGGTGTCGCCCTGGGTGAATCCAACCAGCAGCATGAATCCATGGTCGATCGCGCCGGCGACGGCGTCGTTGATGCGGACTGCGGCCTGGGTCACCCGTTGAACGACAACGCGCATCCCCGAAAGTAAGAGGCGCCCCGGAAGAAGTCCCGCGGGCATCTTACTCTTCTGACATGTTCAAGAGCCACGTCGAGGCGCTCCGCCGCTACGCACGATTCGCCGAACTCTACCGCCGGCGGGATCGCAGCGTCCAGCGAACGATCGCGCCGCTGCGGCCGGATCCGTCGAACTGGCCGGCGGACCGCATCACCGTCGCGTGGCTGGGGCACGCCACCGTGCTGATGCGCATCTTCGACACGTGGGTGATCACCGACCCCGTGCTCGGCCGACGGGTCGGTATTTCGCTCGGACCGGCACAGATCGGCGTGCGACGCCTGACACCGCCTGCGCTCCGGGTAAATCAGTTGCCTCCGATCGACCTGATCCTGCTGAGCCACGCCCACTTCGACCACCTCGATCGTCCCACGTTGCGGCGCCTGCCCCGCGTCGCGGTGGTGGTCGCGGCGCACAGCCTGAGTGATCTGCTGGTTCGATTTCGCGACGTCCGCGAATTGCGCTGGGGCGAGCGGACGACGGTTCGCGACATCACGATCGAAGCAACACCGGCGCGGCACTGGGGCGCTCGCCTGCTCCGCGATCAGCACCGCGGTTGGGGTGGATTCCTCCTGACCGCCCGCGGCAAGCGCATCCTCTTTGCCGGCGACACGGCGAATACCGAGCAGCTGCGTCCGCTTGCCAGCGGCGGGCCGCTCGATCTCGCCATCATGCCCATTGGCGCGTACGATCCGTGGATCGGAAGTCACTGCTCGCCCGAAGAGGCGTGGCAGATGGCTGATGAGCTCGATGCCAAGGCGTTCCTCCCGATTCATCACTCGACCTTTCGCCTGAGCCGCGAGCCGATGGACGAACCGATGGCCCGGTTGCGCGCTGCGGCAGGGCCGCGCGGCTCCCGGATCGTGGCCGGAAGACTTGGCGAGACGTGGCGCTTGCCCAAGTAGCGATTCGGAGCGAGCCTCTCACCCGGACGACAGCCGAGGTGTGCCGATGGGAACCAGGGATCCGCGGGTCGATGCCTACATCCTGAACGCGCCCGACTTTGCGTGTCCGATTCTTACCGAACTTCGCGCCCGGGTGCACGCGGCCTGCCCGGACGTCGAAGAGACGATCAAGTGGCGCATGCCGAGCTTTCAGTACCACGGTCTGCTCGGCGGCATGGCGGCATTCAAGGAGCACGCAACCTTCGGCTTCTGGAAGAGCAGCCTGGTCCTCGACGCCAAGGGAGCCAAGGCCGACGAGGCGATGGGTCAGTTCGGGAGGCTGTACTCGCTCAAGGATCTGCCGCCAAAGCGGACCTTCGCGGGCTACATCCGTCGCGCCATGGAACTCAACGAATCCGGAGCGAAGGTGGTCCGGCGCAAGACACCGCGCCCCGCACCAGCCACCCCGGCCGACTTCAAGGCTGCATTGGCCAGGAATCCCAAGGCGCGCTCCGTCTGGGACGCCTTCAGCCCGAATATGCAACGCGAGTACGTCGACTGGATCACGGAAGCGAAGACGGCGCCGACCCGCGAGAAGCGGATCGTCACCTCTGTCGGCTGGATCGCCAGTGGGAAGAGGCGCAACTGGAAGTACATGAATTGTTGACGCTCGGTTGATCGCCGCCGGCGAAGTTGGCGCTCCACTCCTCGCGAGGTCGCCGTGCGACGCCCATTCTGCCTGTTGTTCCTCCTCTTCCCACTTGCCGCACTCAACGCGCAGTGGCGCGTCGCCGCCATGGCTGGCAGCGCCGACTCGCGTGGCGACGCGCGCAATGAGGACGATCCCGACCAGCCGGAATTCCACGCCGAGCGACCCGTGACGTTGGCGCTGGCGCTCGGGCATGAGCAGGGGCGCTGGCGGATCAATCTCGAGGCTCGCCGCACCACGGCTGACCTGAGCGAGGTGAGCCACTCCGTCGGGGTGACAACCTACGGGGCGTTCTCGGCGTGGGGCGCCGCCCTCGAATTTCAGGCCCGGCTCGCTGGATCCTCTGCCGGCCCCGCGGCGTGGGCGGGACTGGGCGCCGGCCTCGACCGCTGGAGCCTCGACGGCGCCAGAGCGCGGTGGCGCGAGGTCGCGCGTGGATCGATCGCTGGAGAATTCCCTATGGGGCGAGGGTGGCGATTCCTGGTTCGCGGAGAGGCCTCGGCGGGGCCTTCACTCTTCATCAAGACGGAGTTGCCGGAGGGATTCACGCCTCGCATGACGTGGCGCACCGGCATCACACTTGGCGTGGCGAGAGAATTCGGGGCGCGCCAACCGTAGGCCGCCCGCGATACTGGCGGCGGCCTACTCGACAGTGACGCTCTTGGCCAGATTGCGCGGCTGGTCCACGTTGCAGCCTCGCTTGACCGCGACGTAATACGACAGCAGCTGCAGTGGGATCACCGTCAGCACTGGCGTCAACAGGTCGAGCGTTTCGGGAACAATGAAGGTCGCTTCCGCCAACCGCGCGATCTCGTCATCGTTGGCGTTGACGATGGCGATGATCCGCCCACCGCGCGCCCGCACTTCCTGGATGTTCGACACGATCTTGCTGTGAACGGCGTCACGCGGTGCCACGACGACGACCGGCATGTTCTCGTCGATCAGCGCGATCGGCCCGTGCTTCATCTCGGCGGCAGGATAGCCCTCCGCGTGGATGTACGAAATCTCCTTGAGCTTGAGCGCGCCCTCGAGCGCCACCGGAAAGTTGACCCCCCGGCCGAGATAGAGCGCGTTCGATACGTCGTCGAACCGGGAGGCGAGTGCCTCGACTTCGTCGGCACGATCGAGGATCTGCTGCACCTGCCCCGGCAACCGGTGCAGCGCCTCGACATACCGGCGTCCTTCGAGCAGCGACATGGTGCGCAGCCTGCCAAAGCGCAATGTCACCATGGCCAGCGCCGCAACCTGTGCCGTGAAGGCCTTGGTACTCGCCACGCCGATCTCGGGGCCGCAGCGCAGGTAGAGGCCGCCATCGACCTCGCGGGCGATCGAGGATCCGACGACGTTGACCAGGCCCAGGACCCGGGCGCCACGCTGCTTGGCTTCGGTCAGTGCGGCCAGCGTGTCGGCGGTTTCACCCGACTGCGAAATCGCGATCACCAGCGTCTCGGCATCGACGATCGGGTTGCGGTAGCGGAACTCCGAGGCGTATTCGACTTCGGTCGGGATGCGGGCGAGTTCCTCGAGCATCTGCTTGCCGATCAGGCCGGAATGCCATGACGTGCCGCACGCCGTGATGATGATCCGCTTGATCTTCATCGCGTCGGTGTCCGAGAGCTTGAGCCCGTACACACGGACGCTGCCGGTCTCCTCCAGCAGGTGGCCGCGCATCGTGTTCTCGATGCTGTCGGGCTGCTCGAAGATCTCCTTCAGCATGAAGTGATCGAACCCGCCGCGCTCGATCGTCGCGAGATCCCACTCGATCTGGTTGATCGGCTTGTCGATGTGGCGCGTGGAAAGATTTCGCACCCGGAACCCGCCGGCGGTGAGGACTGCCATCTCGCCGTTGTCGAGGTAGACCACCTTGCGGGTGTGATCGAGCAGCGCGGACTGATCCGATGCCACCAGATTCTCGCCCTCGCCAATCCCCAGGACGATCGGCGATCCGTTGCGGGCCGCGACCAGCGTGCCCGGCTCGTCCGCCGAGAGCACCACGATGCCATAGGCGCCGTTCACGTCGCGCAACGCGGCGGCGACTGCGTCCTCGAGGTTGCCCTCATAT